>JANMNF010000270.1:0-2493 GCA_031373765.1 Chloroflexota bacterium | reverse complement strand
GTTGTCGACGAGATAGAGCGCGCCGGCCCGATGGGCAAGGTCCGCAACCGCCCGGTGATCGGTGACGAAGGTCGTGGGATTGGCCGAGGTCTCGGCATACACGACCCGCGTGGGCGCCACGGCCAGCGCGGCTTCGACGGCGTCGTGATCGGTCATGTCCACGAGCACGACTTCGACGCCGAACCGCCCGAAATATCCGACCAGCTGGCTGCGTGTCGAACCGTACCCGGCGAGCGGCGCGACGATCCTGTCGCCGGCCTTGAGTACGGAGGCGCTTGCCGCGTGGATTGCGCCCATGCCCGATGCCAGCGCGACTCCGGCTTCCCCGCCGGCGAGCTCGGCGTATGCGTCCCCGAGAGCCGTGGTGGTCGGGTTGGACAGTCGGCTGTAGGTGTAGCCGGCCCGCGCGTCGGCCGATGCACTCGCCAGTTCCTCGGAATCGAGCGACGAGAACGTGGCCGTCTGGTAGATCGGAACGGTGGTCGGTCGTTGCAGGACGTCCGGAACGCGCGATGCGGCCCGGATGGCCCGTGTCGAAAACCCGAGATCGTCGTTGTCGACGGGAACTCCGTCGGGGCCGTCAGGCCGATGGCTGCTCATGCCGGGATGCTACACCGAGCGCCCAGACACCTCGGTCGGCTGCATCGACAGGTCGGCTGTCGGGTCCGACGACGGTCCGGCAACGCGATTTCGACCCGCCCGCTTTGAGGCATACATGGCCAGGTCGGCCTTGACCATCAGGGCGTCCACCGACTCGCCATCACGTGGATAGGCAACGACGCCGACCGAGATGGTCGGCGAGCCCCCAATGCCGGGTACGTCGAGGGCGGCAACGCTCAGGCGGATCTTCTCGGCGAGCACCCATCCGCCGGTCGGGTCGGTTTCCGGCAGCAGCGCGACGAATTCATCGCCGCCATATCGGGCGGCCACGTCGATTCGCCGAACGCCGCTTCGAATGCGGTCCGCGATCTCCCGGAGGACGACGTCGCCGGCGTGGTGCCCGTGTCGATCGTTGATGCCCTTGAGTTCGTCGAGATCCATCATCAGCAGGCAGAACCCGCGCCCAGATCGCGCGCTTCGGTCCATCTCGCGCTCGAGGGCCGCGAAGAAGAGGGTCCGGTTGAACAGTCCGGTCAGCGGGTCCATGGCGGACAGCCGGATTGCAGCGTCGCGCGATCGTCGTTGCTCGCCGCCGATCACCGACCCGACGTACGCGAGGAGGAGCAGGGCCGTGAGGTTGGCGGCAGTGGTCACCAGCTGCGGTGGTGTCGGGTTGCCGCTGCCGACGAACGCCGCCACGAGGTAGCCAACGATCGCCCCCACCGCGAGGACCAGCGTCGATCGCGGCTGCACCACGAGCGATGCCGCGCCAACGATCAGCGGAAACGTGAAGAAGAACGGGCTTGCGTGGCCGCCGGTCAAGGCGAGGAGGAGAGTGGCCATGACGAGCGCGACCGTCCCCTCGATCACGTAGCGCATCGCTCCGAGTGCGGACGACGGCATGAGGTCGTACACGGCGAGGACGAACAGCCCCGTGAGGCCCAACAGGACGTAAATCGCGGCGGAGGTATCGGGCCATAGGTTGCTGACGCCGACCACCGCGGCGGTCACGAGCAGGAAGACCCAGGCGACAATCCGGACGATCCGGTCCGCGGACGACATGGCGCCGTCGAATGGATCCCCGAGCCCGCCGATGAGCACGCCGGGATCCAGGTCCCCGGCGGACGAAGCGTCCGCCTGCCCGGCAGCGCGCGATGGGAACGGGCCATGACCGGCCAGGAGACGCGGAACGAGGATTGCGATGATCATCCCGACCAGGATCACCCCCGCAGTCGCAAGGACGAGCGCCACCGGCTCGGTGATGAGCATCAGCGGGTTCCGAACTGGTAGGTCTGTTTGACCAGGCGCAGGTACGTGAAGGTTTCCGTGTCCCGAACCCCGTCGATGGCCTGGAGTCGCTCCGTGAGGAACCGGAGCAGGCCTTCGTTGTCCTCGGAAACCATCTCGATGAGGATGTCGTAGCGGCCGGTCGTCACGACCACGTAGTCAACCTCGGGAAGGGCGGCGAGTTCATCGGCCACGGCAACCAGGCGTCCCGGCTCGCACCGGATGCCGATGAGGGCCTGCTGGAACCCCAGCTTTCCCGGGTCGGCGACACCGACGATCTGGAGGATGCCGCGCTCGATGAGGCGGTTGGTCCGGGATCGAACCGCCGCTTCGGACACGCCGATCTCGGTGGCGATCTGGGTGAACGGGCGCCGGCCGTCTGTCTGGAGATGTTCGACGATCCGCTTGTCGAGGGTCGACAACTCGTCGGGTCGGCGGGGTCCGTTCCGACTATTCGTCATCGTTTCCTCCCGCGTCAATAAGGCGACCGCGTTGTCCGTATTGGATCACGCCGGGTCCGCGGGCGCCAGTCCCGCCGGCCGATTCATCCGGCGTCCAGGATCGCCAGCACGGCGGCGAACTCGTCGAGTGAGGCAAGGGTGATCG
>JANMNF010000338.1:0-2679 GCA_031373765.1 Chloroflexota bacterium | reverse complement strand
TCGGCGAGCGTCCCGAACATCCGGGCGGCGTAACCCGGCGCGTTGTGCAACCCGGCCCCGACGATCGAAACTTTCGCGACCGAGGCATCGGTGGTCAACTCACGCGCTCCGAGATCACGAACGATCGGCTCGAGCACCTTCTTGGCCTTGGCGAGCTCAACGCGTGGAACCGTGAACGACAGGTCGGTTGCCCCGCCGTGCCCGACGTTCTGGACGATCATGTCCACGTTGATCCCGGCCTCGGCCAGCGGATCGAACAGGGTCCGGGCTACGCCAGGGCGGTCCGGGACCGCGACGACCGTCACCTTGGCGACGTTGCGGTCATGGGCCAGGCCGCGAACCTTGTTGCGTTGCTCCACGAGGAGATCCTCCTTGATCAGCGTTCCCGGCGCGTCCTCGAACGAGCTTAGGACCTCAATGACGACGTCGTTGACCCAACCGAGCTCGACGGCTCGAACCTGCATCACCTGCGCGCCCTGGTGCGCAAGCTCAAGCATCTCCTCGTAGCCGATGACTGGCAACTGCCGGGCATCCCGAACGATTCGCGGATCGGCCGTGTAGATCCCGCGGACATCGGTGTAGATCTGGCAGCGCTGGGCACCGAGTGCCGCGGCCAGCGCCACGGCCGTCGTATCCGAGCCACCGCGCCCAAGCGTCGTCATCTCGGATCGGCCGACGGCCTCCGCGCTCTGGCCCTGGAAGCCGGCGATGATGACGACATTGCCGCACTCGATCTCCTCGCGGATCCGGACCGGATCGACATTCGCAATCCGGGCGCGCCCGTACCGGCCGTCCGTTGTGATCCCGGCCTGCGGTCCGGTCAGGGAGATGGCCTGGACCCCGAGCGCGTGGAGAGCCATTGAGACCAGCGTTGCGCTCTGGTGCTCGCCGGTGGCGAGGAGCATGTCCAGCTCGCGCGGATCCGGCTCATCGGTGAGGGCCGTGGCGAGCGCCATCAACTCATCGGTCGTGTCGCCCATCGCCGAGACCACGACGACGAGGTCGCTGCCCGCCGCGCGCTCACGGGCGATCCGGCGCGCGACGCGTCGAATTCGATCCGCGTCCGCAACGGAGGAGCCGCCGAATTTCTGAACCACGAGGGGGCGGTGCATCGGTCGCGCATTCTACCCGACGATCTCAGGCCCGCAGTCGCCCGGGCGCGAGATCCTGGCCCCGTCGGATCTGCTGCGGCCCCTATTGCTCCCATCGTTGCAAGCCGAGGTAGCGCGGGCCTAAGGCTGCGATGAGCCGGCGAGGCACGAGTCTTCGCTCCTGCCCGATCGCCCTCACTCATATTCCGTGTGAGGCGCGCTCGATAACGCTCCCGACGCACGGGCCGAAGAGTGCCTTGGCCACGCTAAACCCGGCCTTGTAGCGATGGGGACGATAAGGAAGGCGCCGGAAGGTCGCGCGAGATCCAGCCCGAGCGCGAGAACCGGGCCCGAACTTGCGCGTGGGCGGGGCACAATGGCGTAATGGCGACCGGTTCGTTCGTTTCACGCCCGTGGACCTCGCGCGAGGACACGCGATCCATGCAGCGGCTTGTCTCCGCCAGGCTCGACGCGGACTGGCCGGCGATCAACTTCCATCCCGGGGACGTGGACTGGTTCTTGTTCACCGCGGGTTGGCGCGTTCCGCCACTGACCGAGCGGCTCCGCCTCTGGTTCGATGCCGGCAGCACGCTGGTCGGATACGCATGGCTGTCCCCGCCGGCCGATCTCGACTTCCTCGTGGCCCCGTCGCCGGCGGTTTCGAACACGGACGACCTGATCCGCGAGATGGCCGAGTGGGGCGAGGCGAACCGCTTCGCCATCGGTGGCGACGCGGTCGGGAGCCTGCGGCTCCTGGTGGCCACCGGGGATGAGCGGGCGCTGGGATCGTCGGCCCGACTCGGGTTCGTGCCCGAAGGACAAGCTCAGGTGGTCAACTTCACCGGGGACCTGACCCTCGCCGACGATTGGCCAGACCCGATGCTGCCGGACGGAATGGCCGTCCGCCGCCTCGAGACGGATGCCCAGATCGAAGCCCGGGTGATCTGCGCGCACGCGGCATTCCCGAACTCGACCACGACGGCCGAGCGCTACCGGGGTGTGCGCGACGCCTGGCTCTATCGCGCTGACCTCGACCTCCAGATCGTCACCCCCGATGGCGACGTCGCGGCGTTCGCCCTCGGCTGGCTCGACGACGCGACTTCGAGCGTGGAGCTCGAGCCAGTAGGCGTCCACCCGGACTGGCACCGGCGCGGGCTTGGCGGCGAGATCTGTCGCGCGGTGCTGCGTGCCGCCCAAGGCCTCGGCGCCCGGCGAGCCATGGTCACGGCGGAGCGATCGAACCCCGCGGCAATCGCGCTCTACGCGAGCCTCGGGCTCGAGATGACATCCGAGATCGTTGCGCTCGTCCGGCCTACGATCTTTGCAACGACCGAAATCACCTGAGGAGCGGAGGAACCCCCGAGATGTGTTTCGATCTCGACAGTCGACCGCCAATCGCACCAATCGCCGGCGGAGCGCTGGATGGCGCGGCGGTGACCCTCACCTCGGCCGACGGGACCCAGTTCGGAGCCTTCGCAGCCCGGGCCGCACATCCGACGGGCGCGGGCATCCTGATCCTCCCCGACGTGCGCGGGCTGCATGCCTACTACGAGGAGCTGGCGCTCCGCTTCGCCGAGAACGGCGTCGA
>JANMNF010000332.1:0-1759 GCA_031373765.1 Chloroflexota bacterium | reverse complement strand
GAGCCCGTCTTTGCCGCGAGGGTCGCCGGGCCAGCCGGCAGGGTCGTCCACGCGTCGAACAGACGAACCGGGATCCCATCGGCCCGATATCCCCAGTCGATCAGCAGGGCGAGCATCTCGCGAGCCCGCAGGATGCCGTAGATCTCCCGCAGATTGCGCCACGGGACCACGTGGACGCCCCACTGTTCCCGGGTCCGCCGGAACTCCTCGAACAGCCCGGGAAAGGAGGAATCGTCGGCAACGACGCTGATGGGCCAGCCACGAGAAGCGACTCCGGCCGCTGCCGCCTCGGCATTCCCGACGTGCCCGAGCGTGAAGATCAGGCCCCCTTCGGAGGCCACCCAGATCTCATGGATCGCGTCGAGGTTGGCGCCGGCGACAAGCTCGTCGGCGTGTTCGCGGGCGAGCTTCGGAAGGCGCGCCAACTCCACGACATAGCGGCCGTACGTGCCGTAGGCCTTGAGCGCAGTCCGCCAGACCCGCGGGTGATGAGGCGACAGCCCCAGGACGTGCCCGAAGTTTGCGTTGGACCAGCGACGTTTTGTGGGCCAGAGCAGGTACGACAGCTGCGCCCCACCGCCCAGGACCACGCGCGGAAGCACGGGCGGGAGGTGCGAGATCAGCCAGGCGAAGGCCTTGTACCCGACCACGACCGCCCGCTCGAAGACCGGCGAACCTGGCTGGAGCCGCCGATGCGGCGCCTCCAGCCGATGCTCCCGATCGGTCACTTCGCCGCGCTGGCGGCGACCTTCGCCTTCGATCCGGCCAGCTTCCGCATCTTGCGGACGACCGGGACTTCCGTGCCGACCAGCGTCTCGTTGTCGTCGCCCTTGATGAACGCCTCGACCCGGTTGAACGCGATGTCGTCGTGGATCTGCTGCGGCGGGCTCTTCATGAAGTAGCTCGACGCGGCGACGAGCGTGCCCGTCAAGCCCCGATCCAGGCCCAGCTTGAGGCAGCGAATCGCGTCGGTGATGACGCCCGCGCTGTTGGGGCTGTCCCAGACCTCGAGCTTGAGCTCGGCGTTGATCGGCACGTCGCCGAAGGTCGTGCCCTCCATTCGGATGTAGCACCACTTGCGATCGAGGAGCCACGGGACGTGGTCACTCGGGCCGACGTGGACGTCGTCCGGATCGATCTCGTAGTCGAGCATCGAGGTGACGGCGTTCGTCTTGCTGATCTTCTTGGACTCGAGGCGCTCGCGCTCGAGCATGTTCAGGAAGTCGGTGTTGCCGCCGAAGTTCAGCTGGTAGGTGCGATCGAGTCGAACGCCCCGGTCCATGAACAGGCGGGTCAGCACGCGGTGGCTGATCGTCGCGCCGACCTGGCTCTTGATGTCGTCGCCGATGACCGGCAGGCCGGCTTCTGCGAAGCGCCGCTGCCAGTACGGCTCGCGACCGATGAACACGGGGATCGCGTTGACGAACGCGACGCCGGCCTTGAGCGCCTGCTCGACGTACCACTTGGTCGCTTCTTCGGAGCCGACCGGCAGGTACGACACCATGACGTCGACCTCGCGCTCCTTGAGGATCCCGACGATGTCGGCCGTCGGTCCGGGAGCCTTTTCGATGATCTGGCTGAGGTACTTGCCGAGACCGTCGTGGGTCATCCCACGTTCGACCTTGACGCCCATGTGGGGGACCTGCTGGAAGACGAACGTGTTGTTCGGCTTCACATAGATCGCCTCGGAGACGTCCTTGCCGACCTTGTTCTTGTCGATGTCGAACGCGGCCACGAACTCGATGTCCTTGACGTGATA
>JANMNF010000266.1:0-1618 GCA_031373765.1 Chloroflexota bacterium | reverse complement strand
CGGAACACGCCCGTGCCGCCGAGACCGACTTCGAAGCCTCCGAGCGGTACCGGCGCCGAGTCGCCGACGATGACCCACGCTTCGTAGACCTGTGCGCCGGTCGTTGGCGCGAGGTTCTGGACGGCGAGGACCACCGAACCGCCAGAGGCGGCAACGAGGCCGGTCGCCTGTGACCCCGGATCTGCGGCCGCCAGGAAGCCCGACTGAGCCCCGGGCTGGGCGGCGGCGTTGAGAACGGCCGTGACGGCTCCGCGGTACGCCTGGGCAGCAGCCAGATCGCCCTCCACACCCGACAGTCGCGATTGAAGCTGCAGGTTCCAGGCACCGAGCACGACGATGGCAAGGACTGCGGCGATCCGCAGGGTCCACGTTCCGCGGCCAGCCGCTCGGTCAGCGGCGCGCTGCTCGCGATCCGCAGCCGACGGGAACGGGATCGGCGAGGTCGGGGCAGCGCCGGCGGGCGGGGCCGTGGCGGCAGCCGATGCCTCGACGACGACCGGACGCGCGCCTGGGCGCTCAGCGGCAACGGACTTCGCCGCCGACTCACGCGCAGCGCCGGGGCGTTCAGCGGCAGCCGCTGCCAGCAGGCGCGATCGGAGCCCGGCCGACGGTTCGACGGGATCCAGGCTATCGGCGAGGTACGGCACGACGCCACCGAGTTCAGCGAACTCAGTGTGTTCCTCCTCGCAAGCGGCGAGATGGGCCCGTACGGCTGTTGACTCGTCCGGGCTCAGGGCCCCAAGGACGAACCCTGGTGCAAGGTCGCGGGCGTCGTAGCAGGTCATGGTCATGCCGACGCTCCTCGCCGGTCCGCCGAATCGGGTCGCTGGGCAGCTTCACCACCACCACCGACAAGGGCGCCATGGAGCAACTGGAGTCCAAGGCGCATCCGCGACTTCACGGTTCCCAGCGGAACACCGGTCTGGATCGCAATCTCTGATTGGCTCAGGCCACCCCAATAGGCGAGTTCAATGGCTTCGCGCTGAACTGAAGACAGGACGCCGAGGGCGGCCCGGACCTCGACCGCATCGAGGCGCCCGGCGACCTGGGGCCAGATGTCACCCTCGATGAGTTGGCTCGGAGCGGGTAGCTCGGCGTCGGGGAGCTCGGTGACCGGCTTCCGACGTCGAACGGCATCGATCGCGCGGTGATGAACGATCGACAGCAGCCAGGTCTTGACGCTCCCCCGTCCCTCGACATAGCGCGAGGCATGGCGCCAGACCCCCATGAAGGCGTCCTGAACGACGTCTTCGGCGAGGGCCGGATCGGCGGTGATGCGAAGCGCGATTGCGTATGCCATAGCTCGATATCGGTCGTACAGCCCTTCCAGGGCGTCAAGTCTGCCCTCGCCGACATCGACGAGGATCAGCCGGTCAGCATCGTCCTCGGCCGAGGGCGTCCTCAGCGAATGTCGAGCCTCGTCGGTCATTGCGGTATGCGTCCCCGACCGGGCTTTGGTTCACTCTCGCCGCCGATCGACGCCGTGACCGGCCGGTCGATGATCTCGAGGGCGGCATCCAGGACCGACGCGAAAACGGCCTCGGATGGGCGATCGGCATCGATGACCGTCCAGCGGGAAGGTTCGGCAATCGCCATCTCGAGAAACCCGGCGCGAACC
>JANMNF010000324.1:0-2750 GCA_031373765.1 Chloroflexota bacterium | reverse complement strand
GCAGCGGCCCCGCCGCCCATCTGTCCCTGGACCAGGAAGCCAGCGCCGATCACGGCAACGACCGCGACGAGGATCAGGGCAGGGCGACGCACGAGTCGGAGGCTAGCAGAGGGAGCGGGCGCCGAGGCGGTGCCGGCGCATCAGAGCCGAGCCTGGGGCAAGGGTCACCGACCTGAGCCGGCGCGAGACCCGGCAGCGCACGCCGCTGGCGGTTAGTCGGACCGGCTCGTGGACACCACGTCGACGCCCGGGATCTTGGAGATGGCCTCGACGGCGGACGTCATCGATGCGTTCGAACGGCCACGAACGGCGACGTCGGCCCGATAGTTGTCCTTGCCGAGTCGCTGGGTCTGGACCGACGCGATATCGAGCTTGTGTTGGAGCAGGACCGTGGAAATGGCGCCGATCGAATCGACCCGTTCCATGCCGAGGCGGAGCTGAAGTTCCGGCAGATGCGTGCCCCGGAGACGTTCGGCCAGCGCATTGATCGGCCACAGGCTCGTCAGGATGATCACGCCACCGACGACGGCCACGATGTGCTCGCCGGCGCCAGCCGCCATGCCGACCGCCGAGGTCGCCCACAGGCTGGCGGCGGTCGTGAGCCCACGGATCACCACGCCGTCCTTGAGGATGGCCCCGGCCCCAAGAAAACCGATCCCGGACACGATCTGGGCAGCGATGCGCGTCGGGTCGATCGAACCGGTTGCCGCCCCGTCGGTCGTGAACCCGTGGATCGACAGGACCGTGAAGAGCGCCGACCCGAGTGCCACGAGCATGTGGGTCCGGATTCCGGCGGGGTGGCCGTGGATCTCGCGCTCCGCCCCCACAGCTGCGCCGAGGGCCGCAGCGACCACCAGCCGAAGGGCAAGGTCGAGTTGGAGGGTGACGTCGATCATCGAACGCGGGTCGTCAGCATGGCCGCCATCATAGCCAGACTTCGGTGCGCCTCCCGAGTGTCACCAACGCGTCACGCCCATCGGGGTATGGTCGCTCCATGAACGAACCGCAAGTCGCCGCGAAATCGACGCCATCCGGTGGCCCGGGTCGCGCCCTGGCCGCCGCCATCGGCGTCCTGGCGACGGGCGCCGCACTCGGCACCGGCGAGTTCCTCGCTGGCACCTTCGCCGGCGCGCCTTCGCCGATCCTGTCCGTCGGGCGCCAAGTCATCGATCTCCAGCCGCCGGGCGCCAAGGAATTTGTCGTCTCGCTCTTCGGGACGGCGGACAAGCTGGCCCTCGAGCTGCTCGTTCTCGGCGTCGCCCTCGGGGTCGGAGCGATCGTTGGTCTCGTCGCACGCAGCCGGCCCAGTCTGGCCATGGGGATCATCGGCGCGTTCGTCGCCGTAGGGTTTGCGGCCGGCGTTCGGGATGCGGACACGGTGCTCCCACTCGCCGTCGGCGCCGGGCTCGCGGAGTTCGCCGTTGGCGCCACGGCCCTCGACAAGCTCATGGCGATGGTCCAACGGACGCGGTCGGGGTCTGGCGCAGCTGCCATGCCCGACTGGTCCCGTCGGACCTTGCTGATCCGTGGCGGACTCCTCGGCGTCGCCTCCATTGCCGCGTCGGCCGTGGGCCGCTCGTTGCTCGAACGTCAGCGGATCACGAAACCGGGCGAACTGCCGAACGCGCCGGACACCGTGGCCCTCCCCGCCGGTGCCGAGCTTGGGGTTCCGGGCCTGACGCCGATCATCGTTCCAACGGCTGATTTCTACCGCATCGACACCGCGCTCATTCCGCCGAACGTCGATCGAAGCACCTGGCAACTCAAGATCCATGGCATGGTCGAGCGCGAGGTGACCCTGACCTACGCCCAGCTTATCGAGCTCCCGATCATCGAGCAGTACGTGACCATCGCCTGTGTCAGCAACCGGGTCGGCGGGGATCTCGTGGGCAATACCAAGTGGACGGGCGTTCGGCTCCGAGACGTACTCGACCTCGCCGGCGTGAAGCCTGGCGCGACGCAGATGGTCGGACGCTCGGTCGATGGCTGGACCGCCGGCTCGCCCACGGCCTGGATCATGGATCCGGAGCGCGAGCCGATGATCGCAATCGGGATGAACGGCGCTCCCCTCACCCGTGAGCACGGCTACCCGGCCCGCGTGATCGTGCCGGGCCTGTTCGGCTACGTCTCGGCGACGAAGTGGGTCACGGAGCTCGAATTCACGACGCTCGAGGCCTTCGATGCCTATTGGGTGCCCCTGGGTTGGAGCAAGGAAGCACCGATTCTGACCCAGTCACGGATCGACGTTCCACCACGGAACACCACGATCCCGTCCGGCCCGATGAAGATCGCGGGCGTCGCCTGGGCCCCGGATCGAGGCATCTCGCGGGTCGAGATCTCCGTCGACGACGGGGACTTCCACGACGCCACGCTGTCGGTGCCGATCTCGAACGCGACCTGGGTCCAGTGGGAATACCCGTGGACCGCGACGGCCGGCAGCCATACCGCCCGGGTTCGCGCGACGGACGCGACCGGCGAGACGCAGACCGAGGTCGCGACACGGCCGGATCCCAACGGCGCACGCGGCTGGCACCGGATCCCGTTCACCGTCGCGTGACCGCGGCCGGGGCGCTCAGGCACCGCCGGGAAATCCGGTAGAGTCGGTCCATGGCACGTCGCGTCTATCTGTTCAATCCGCCCGACCGGTTCATTGCGGGGACCGTGGGCGAACCCGGGAATCGAACGTTCTTCCTCCAGGGCCGGGATGGCGCGCGGATCGTGAGCGTGTCCCTCGAGAAGGTCCAGGTGGC
>JANMNF010000313.1:0-37575 GCA_031373765.1 Chloroflexota bacterium | reverse complement strand
GCCGGTAGCGTCGGCCAGCTCGGTGCCGGCGATCCGCCACCGGTCCCGGTCGTCGCCGGTGCGCCACGGATTGCCCCGACATCGTTCCTATCGGGCCCGAGCATGATCTCCGGGGGCGTTCCGACTCGTACGGGCGAGCAGCCCAGTCCTGAATTCTGGGTTGGCGCGGGAAGCTTGCCCGGCGATGCCGAAGGACTCGGTGAGGAAGACGAAACGGCGACGCCCTCGGTCGGGGATGCCGAGGGAGATGACTCGGGACTCGCCAACCCCTTGCCGGCGAGTCCGACCCCCGCTGCGATCACCATGACGGCCATCGCTCCGACCAGGGCGATTCGCACGCGATCGCGCGACCTCCTCGGGATACCGAGGACCGGCCCAATCGGTGCCTCAATGCCATCCGGCTTCATCGAGCGATCACGTGCGCGTAGTACGAGACGCTGAATTGATTGCCGTGGCTGTCGATGGCGCCCATCCCGATCTGGATGACGGTGTCACCGCGTGGGATCAGGAAGGCCGGTGGGTCGGGAAGGGGCCCGCCGCCGTCCGCACTGCCGCTGCCCAGGCCGCATCCGTTGGGTGACTCGAAGCTGTCGAGCCCATCGACTCTCGTCACCTGACCGCACAACGCGTTCCAACCGGTGATCTGCCAGCCGCGAAGTTCGAGGTGCATGACCGTGAGCGCCGTCGCGCGCAGCGCGGCATCGGTGGTTTCATAGCCGATCGAGGCGCAGCCATCGCCTGATTCGTAGCCGTTGTTGAGGTGGACGAAGAGTCCGCATCCAACCGATGCCAGGAACCGACTGCCAGTTGGGCCGACGAGGTACAGATCAGGGGCGACGAACCCGTCGATCACGATCCGCCAGGACCGAACGATCTCGAGGCCGCCGGGAAACTGGAGGGTCGCATCGAGGCGCTGATCGCCGTTCGTCGTGATCGTCCAGCGGTTCTGCGCGGCGTACGCAGGGTCGTCCGCAGGGTCGTGGAACTGGTCACTTGTGGAGACGGTGCCGGCCTTCAAGTCGACCAGGTCCACCTGCCAGCGGGTGGCGCAGACCTCGCCCTCCGTGACCATCAGGATCGGATCTCCCAGGCTCGCGTGCACCAAGGGCAATGGTTCCCGGTCGATCTTGGCGCCGGGCGTCGTCGCCTGGCCGTCCACCACCAGATTGACGTTCATATCCGGCGTCGGTTGTCCCGGACCGCACGGGACCGCGGGCGTGATGAAGGCGGGTCTCGCGGTCGGGACGATCGGCGGATCGGTGAGGAAGGGGCCGGCGCCGGCGAGGATCCGGAAGAAGCTCACGGTGACAACGTCGTCACTCACGGTGCCGAGCGTGTCGAATTGGGCGGTGACCCGGAGCGTCCAATCGCCATCCGACAGGCCGTTGACGACGATGCTGTTCGCCGAGGGCGAGACCGGCGAATTGAAGAGGGGAGGGAGATTCGCTCTCGGGACCCGTATCGTCGCCGCGTAATCGACGACGACAGAACGGAAGCAGATCCCTCGACTCGTCGTGAGCACGAGTCGTTCGCCCTCGCCGGCCACAAGGCCCTCCGCCGCTGTCGGGACCTGCCAGCCCGGTTCCTGCGACTCGTGCCCATAGCCCGATCCGAACCCGAAGAGGCCCGTGACCTGGCGTCGACTTCCCTGGATCCCGAGGCTGACGCCCGGGAACTGGCCCTCGCGCGGCGGGCTGCAGGCCGCCCCATCGGCCGGGTCGGTCGGCCCGGCCGAGCTGGCCCGGTCGGTCGGCCCCGCCGAGATACTGGCGGAGGGGCTTGGCGAGCCACTCGGATCGGACGCCAGCGACGTGTTGCCGACGATGATTCCGACCACAAGGAGGACGAGCACCGCGGCGACGGCCCCGGCGCCACGGCCCGGGCCGAGCTGGCGGCCACCCGGACCGGTGGATCGTCCACGCAGCTCCTCGACCGTCGGTTCGACGGCATCGAAGACCAGCAGGTCGTCGTCGCTGCCGGGTTTGCCGGTCATCGACTCCCGTCCGTCATCCGCAACCACCAATGCAGCGCAACGTCATCGTCCCACCATCATGCCCGGCTGACGATGGATCGTCGCCATTCGTTACGGCATGGCACCATCGATCCCCATGCCCATCCCCACGGAACTCGAAGCCCACAGCCTGTCGCTGCCCGATGGCCCGATGGCTTACTGGCTGCGGCGTTCGAAGCGATCGAGGTCGATGCGGGTGACGATCGATCCTCGGCGGGGTGTCGTCGTATCAATCCCGCTCCCGTCCCGACGCGGCTGGGCGCACCCGCAGCGCGATGTCGAGCGCTTCCTGGCGGCGCGCGAGCAATGGCTTCGCCGCCATCTCGAGAGGTTCGAGCGTCAGCAAGCGGCCGTCGACGCCCGCGGCGGGATCGTCGACGGGGGCACGTTCCGGTACCTCGGCGAGCTCCATCGACTTCGAATCGTTGCGGCTCCGGCCGGGGCGCGACGCTCTTCCGTGGCCCGATTCGGGGCCGAGGACGGCGATGAACTCCACCTGATGCTCGCCCCGCGTGACCTGAACGCGGCGAGGGATCGGCGGCGGCCAGCGGCCGTGCTGCAGACCTGGCTCCGAATGCGCGCGTCTGCAGCCATCAATCGTGCGGTTGCTGAGCATGCCGGGGGACTCGGGGTCACGCCCGCGCGCATCACCCTCCGCGATACCCGGTCGCGGTGGGGCAGTGCCACGCGAAAGGGGAGCATCTCGCTCTCATGGCGCCTGATCCTTGCGCCGCCGGAAGCGCTCGAGACGGTGGTGATCCACGAACTCGCGCACCTCCGCGAGTTCGGGCACGGACCGGAGTTCTGGGCGCTCGTCGCGGGTCGGCGAGCCGACCATCAGGTCTGGCGGCGGTGGCTCCGGGCACACTCCCTGGAGTTGCATGCCGCGCTCGACGCGCCGTCCAGGCTCGATCCGGCTGAGGCGAGCTGACGGGCTACCCGCCAACTTGCTCGCCGGCCCAGACGGGACCGCGGCGGTTATCTGGAAGGGAGCTGGTGGGCCGGGGCGGAATCGAACCGCCACAGTCGAAGACGAGGGTTTTACAGACCCTTGGGCTCACCACCTGCCCGACCGACCCACGACGGTGACCTGCCGATGCCGATCGGGGGACCCGGCGGCTCGGGGCGGCCGCTATCTTGCCAGACTCGGGCATGGTCCGCCGGGTCCGGTCCGAGACAGGGCCGAGCCTCACCGGGTTGCTCGCCACTATCATCTGCAAACGTGGGATTTCGTTGCCGCACCCGCGGAACTCTCATCCGACTCTCATGTCCGCTGCGGAACATGCCGTATTGAGATCGTTTGCCGCCCGCGCATTCAAGGGGAAAAGTACGTGAGCAATCGCCGCCTGCTCGGCAACATGGCGATCCTGGCGATGATCGCCTCGATCATCCTCGTCATTGGGTGGGCGTCGAACAATCGCTCTGCCCTGACCGAGAATCCCACCTCCGAACCCACGGCGTCGTTCGCCGCAGCCGCTTCCCCGAGTTCGACGCCGTCCCTCGCGGGGTCCTCAGGTCCGACTCCGACCGCACCCGGATCGGCCGCTCCAACGCCCGGACCCACGCCGGCTTCAACGCCCGGACCCACGCCGGCACCCACCCTGGCACCCACGGCGAAGACCACGGCCTGGCCGACGATCAATCACATCTACACGGTCGTCATGGAGAACGAGGAGGCGACGTCGATCCTCGGCAGCGCCAACGCCCCGTACATCAACAGCCTGGCCGCCGGCTACGGACTCGCGGCGAACTTCACGGCAGTCGCTCACCCGTCGGAGCCCAATTACATCGCGATGTTCTCCGGTTCTACCCAGGGTGTCACCGACGATGCGAAGCACACGTTCACGAACGTGCCCAACCTTGCCGACCAGATCGAGGCGTCCGGGCGCGACTGGCATGTCGCTGCGCAGAACGTGAAGCTCGGTTGCTTCACCGGAGGATCGGCATCAGGTGGGCCGGACGGATCGGGCACCTACGTCCGCAAGCACGAGCCAGCGATCATGTTCAGTCAGATCGCGACGAACCCGGCACGGTGCGCAAAGATCACCGACTTCAGCCATTTCGATCCGAATGTCGGCAACTACTGGTTCATCGCCCCGAATCTGTGCAACGACATGCACGACTGCCCGGTCGCGACGGGCGACAGTTTCCTGAAGTCATTCCTGCCCACGATCCTGAACTCGGCGTCGTTCAAGAAGGACGGTCTCCTCTTCCTCACGTTCGATGAGGGTTCTTCGAAGGTCGGCGGTGGCGGCCAGGTCGTCACGATCGTGATCAGCCCGAAGGGCAAAGCCGGGTTCACCTCGAACGTCGCCTACAACCATTACTCGGTGCTGCGCACCATCGAGACGCTCTGGAAGATGCCCTGCCTGGCAAACGCCTGCAAGGCGACGCCGATGCGGGACATGTTCCGCTGACCGGTAGGGAGGTGGTGGAGATGAGGGGACTCGAACCCCTGACCCCCGCGATGCGAACGCGGTGCTCTTCCAGCTGAGCTACATCCCCACGGGGGCGTCGCAGCACGCCGAGCGGCTGGACGGGGCGAGAGTGTAGCACGAGGTCGGGCGAATTCCGGGTGGCCGGCAAGTCCCACGGGATCTGGAGATCGGGTCTTTTGCCCCATTGATTCATTCGAACAGATGTTCGATACTGACCATCTCATGGCAGCACTCTCTCCGGATGTGACAACCGCTCTCGCGACCCTGCAATCGCGCTGGGGAGCGGCCGCGCCGCGCACCGGGGAAGTGATGGGGGCACTCGCGCTGGCACCTGCCGAGGCACCGGATGCAGCCACGAGCCCGGACCCGGCGCCCGACCTCGCGCGTATCTACTCCACCGGGTTCCCGGCGCTGGACGCCATCCTCGGGCCGGGCGGCCTGCCGCGCGGGATGGGCCTCTCGCTCCGGGGGGATCTCTCGAGCGGCAGGACCACGATCGCCCTGCGCCTCGCCGCCGAAGCCCAGGCGAGCGGGGCCATCGTGGCTTGGCTGGATCTCGCGGACGCCTTCGATCCCGTGGAGGCCGTGGCCCGCGGCATGCAGCTGGAGTGGCTCGTCGTCCTGACCCCAGCCGGCCCGGAGGAGGGCCTCGCGATCGCGGGATCGCTGCTCTCCAGCCGGACCGTCGATCTCCTCGTCATGGACCTGCCGCCTCGCCCGGACGGGGCAGCGCGATTTGCCGATCGACTCGGGCGGCTCGCCGCCCTTGCCCGGCGAGCGGGGATCTCCCTGCTCGTCCTTGAACCGCCGGGACTCGTGAGCTCGGTGGCCGCCGCGGTCGGGGAGGGGACGGGCATCCGTCTCGAACTCGAGCGACGATCATGGATCCGGCTCGGCCGCGATGTCGTCGGGCAGGCCACCGATGTCGTCGTCGCGCGCAGTCGGGCGGGTCCGCCCGGCCGGCGGACCACGCTCCGCATCCTCTATGCCGACGGTGGGGATCGGGATGCGTGCCTCCGCCAGGAGGCCCTCCTCAGGGAAGGCTTGCCGGCCGAGGTCGTGCCCATCCGGGCCAACCCCCGCGCCGGCAGTGCCTCCGCCCAACCCACCCTCGCCGCCCCAATTCATGCCCCCGTTCTAGTGCCCGGGACGACCCATGCGACTGCTCCATCTCTATCGACCGCACCTCCTCCTCGACCTGGCAAAAGATCGCCGGGGCTCAGGCTCGTGGCCGGCGGGCCCGATCGTGCTCGGGGGCCAGCCGTGGATCGCGGGGACCGTGCTGGACGCGGATCCCGCAGCTCGGCACCTCGGCGTCCGGCGCGGGATCCCGCTCGGGTCGGCCCATCGGCTGGCGCCGGAGGCGACCTTCCTCGATCCGGAACCGGAAGCTGATCGGGCGGCCGTCGAGGCCGCCTTCGAGACGCTCGCGACGTTCAGCCCGGCGATCGCCGGGTCGGCCGATCCCGCGGATCAATCGTTCGGCCTGCTCGTGGCCCAGGTCGACGGCCTCGACCTCCTGTGGGGTCCCGAAACCGTACTCGTCGAGCGAATCGGCGCGGCCCTCGCACCGGCGCTCGCCGGAAGGCCCCGCAACGGGATTGCCGGGACGCGCTTCGCCGCGATGGTCGCCGCGGCGGCCGCGGAGCCCGGCGCACTGATTTCCGTGCCACCCGGCGGGGAAGCAGCATTCCTGGCGTCCATGCCGACCTCGCTGCTGACGCAGGAGCCGGAGGTTCGGGCGCGGTTGCACCGGTTCGGGTTGCGCCGGATCGGGCAGGTCGCCGAACTCGCCGCGTCCGCGCTCGTGGCCAGGTTCGGGGAGGAAGGCGCTCGGATCGGGGCTCGTGCCAGGGGCGAGGAGACCGATCCCTTCCGGCCGCGCCGGGCACCGCAGCGACTGCTTCTGGCACTCCCGATCGAGCCGCCGGTCGCGGAGTTGGAGGCCGTTCGGTTCGTGCTGCGTCGGATCGCCACCGCACTCGCCGCGAACCTCGCCGCCCGTGGTCTCGCGGCAGCGCGCGGGCAGGTGCGCCTGGAGTTGGACCTCGCCTTCGCGCGCGCTGGTACGCCCGGCGAGTTGATCGTCCAGGCACGGTTTCCGGAGCCGACCGCCGACGCGGAAGCCATCGAGCGCCTGCTCCTGGCACAACTCGAACGGACGCCGCCATCGGCCCCGGTCGCGCGCCTCGAGCTGGAACTGACCGGCGCGGAACCGGCGGAGGGCCAGCAATTGCCGATGTTCGTGCCCCAGGCCCTGCGCGGCGCGCGCCTGCGCTGGCAACTCGCACGGTTGGCGTTGACCTACGGGGAAGATCGCATTCGCAACGTGGTCGTCACCGATCCCGAGGCGCCGCTACCTGAGAATCGCTGGGCCTGGCGGGCCGTCGCCGGCGTCGGCAGTGTCGCGAAACCCGGCACCACCGCGAACCGTGGCAGCGGACCTGCCCGATGACGAGGCTCCTCCATGCGCATCCAGCCATCGAGCCGGAACTCGATGCCGGCGGGACGCTCGTCGCCATCCGCTGGGCGGGTCGTCGAGAGCCCGTTGAGGTCTGCAATCGCTGGCGGGTCGACGAGAACTGGTGGCGCGAGCCGATTGCGCGAGATTATTTCAAGGTCGTCGGAACGCGCTGGCTCGCACTGATCTACTACGACCGCGTCAGCCGATCCTGGCATCTGGAACGGCTCTACGACTGACCCGATCCCCGCCTGTTCCGTCAGCCCCGCTGGGCAACCTCGAAACTCAATGCCCCGGCACGAGCACCGAAGTCAGGAACAGCATCACGAACAGACCGATAACGAACACCAGCGCCCCGACATCCCGTGGTTGAGCCGTCTGCACCAAATATCTCCCCGATCCCCGCGAACCGGTCCCGGTCGGTTCGCCCGAGGGAGTGTAGCTGCGAATCACGGACCGTGCGCACCAATTATCGCGTTCATCGAACAGTGGTTCGAAATCACGGGAACGAACCCGGAATCAGGCCGCGTTCTGCCATGCGAAGAAGAACAACACCGCCACGAGTCCGATCAGGACAGCCGTCAGCAGGGCGGCGCCGATGAAGTCTCTGGCCTTCGGTTCCATGCCGGATCTCCTTCGAATCAAGGGCTGAACGGGCAGCCGGCGCCGTACAGGATGGTCACGATCGTACTGCCCCCGAGCGGGGTGACCGTCGTTCGCACCTGACAGGCGGGGTGGATGTCGACGCTCGAGAGTTCGAAACTGCCGTCCTCCCGAGGGCCGGACAGACCGATGATGATCCAGCCCCCGGCCTGAAGGGCTATCTGGTAGAAGTTCGCCACGGCCCCTGGTTCAGCAGAACCGGCGTCGAGCGTGGCGCTGGCCGGGCCTGATCCAAGCTCGGTCGCATGCGCCCCCGGAAACGCCGGGAATCCCTTCGGGAGCCCATCCCAGATGCGTCCCCAGTCGGTGTCGGTCTGGCCGGGCGTCCCTGGCTGCGAGGTCGTTCCGGGTTCGGTCGGAAGCAGTGTCAGCTCGGGCGTGGGTCCGTCCTGGGTCGGCTCAACCGTAGCGGGGGCGGTCGTGGCTGGCGCAGGTGTGCCGTCGCTGGCAGAGCAGCCGGCGAGCAGTAGAACGACGATCCCCGCCAGCGAGATGGAGGTCGCGAGTCGTCGGCCGGAGATCGGACGTGGTGGTCGCATCAGAGAATCCTACCCCCGAAGCGTGGCAGGACCCCGCCGCCCCCAGATGCGACGGGGTCCTGTGCGTGGTCCGAACACCCGCTCACCGGGTGATCGGCCGACCGGCGACCGGTTTGGTACCGACCACCGAGCCTCGCTTCGAGCATCGCGCCCGGAGCGGTGCGCTATGAGTTCAGGTTCCGGTCTGGGCTGCCAGGGCCGCCGGGAGGAGAACGAGGATCAGGAGACTCACGATGCTGATCATCGCGACTGTCCTCGTCAGGACGACGGCAAGGCTGCGAAACGACCGGAAGTCTGTTCCCACGACTTTCTGACGCCGCCAGGCCCCGAGATGTTGCGCACTGGTGAGTGATTTGCAGGAGTGAACAGATGTTCTATTATGATCGTTCATCTGCCTCCCCCGATACCGGGACCAATGCCGTGGCTCAATTCCCGTACGCGGAGCTCCACAGTCACTCCAATTTTTCGTTTCTCGACGGGGCATCCCCGGTCGAGGACCTCGTTGAGCGGGCGGTCGAACTCGGCCTGACCGGGCTGGCGATCACCGACCATCTCGGCCTGTACGGGGTGGTGCGCTTCGCGGCTGCTGCGGAGGCAGCAGGGCTCCACCCGGTCGTCGGGCTGGAAGTCGAGTTGCTCGATGCTGCCGTAGCCGATCCTTTCGGGATCGTGATCCCGGACCGCCGACCCGTGCGCCGCGGTCGTCCACGAGAACCCTCCGACACGACCTGGCCGATGCTCGCTGTTGGTGCCGCGGGCCCGGTCGAAGGTGCGCCCGCGCGTCCGCGTCCGAAGCGTGCCAGGTTGCCGGGTCATCGAGCGATCGTGAAGGAGGACCTGCGCGGAATCGGCGAGCGGCAGCGCGGCCCACACCTCGTGCTGCTGGCAAGGGATGCCGTCGGGTATCGCAGCCTGTGCCGGCTCGTGTCCCACGCCAACCTGGCCGGGACCAAGCGCGTTCCGCGATTCACGCAGGCCCTGCTCGCCGAGCATGCCGAGGGCGTCGTGGCGCTGTCGGGTTGCCGGGATGGTGAGATCGCTCGGCGGCTCCTGGTCGGCGATCGGTCCGGCGCGCGGGCAGTGGCCGAGCGCTACGCAACGGTCTTTGGGGGGAGTGGCGGCGCTGGGGTGCGTGGCGCAGCGAGTGGCGACGCTGGGGTGCGTGGCGGCGCCGGCGGCAGCGGCGGGGGGAGTGGCGCTCGGATCCAGGCCGGCACGAGCGGTGACAGCGTCGCTACGAGCGGCTTCTTCCTCGAACTCGCGCATCACCTCCTGCCCGACGATGACTGGCTCGTGGCAGAGACCGCGTCGGTCGCCGCCGATCTCGGACTGCCGGTCGTCACCACGAACGATGTCCACCACGCCCGAGCCGAGGATCGCGAGCTCGGCGACGTCCTGACGGCCATCGCGCATGGGCGGACGCTCGACACGCTCGCCGATCTTCGCCGTCCCAATGGCGAATCGCACCTGAAGTCGGGCGTGGACCTGATGTCGATGCCGCCGGGGGACGCGGCCTTCGCACGGGCCGATCCGGCAACGGCGCGGGCCTGGATCGAGGGCATGGGCAACGCCGTCGAGGTCGCCGCCTCGTGCACCGTCGACCTCGGGTTCGAGCGCTATCGATTTCCCGGTTTCCCGGTACCCGCGGGGGAGACGGCGTTCAGCTATCTCGTCGAGCTCTGCCAGGCCGGTGTTCGCCGCCGCTATCACCCGGTTTCGCCGCCGGTCGTCCGGCAACTCGCCCACGAACTCGATGTTGTCGAAAAGACCGGACTGGCCGAGTTTTTCCTGATCTGCTGGGACCTGATGCAATTCGCCAAGCGGCGCGGCATCCCCGCGCAGGGTCGAGGGAGTGCGGCGGATTCGATCGTTGCCTATGCGCTCGGGATCACCCGGGTCGATCCGATCCGCCACAACCTGCTCTTCGAGCGGTTCATCAACGAGGGCCGCACGACGTATCCCGATGTCGACATCGATTTCTCCTCCGAGCGGCGGGAGGAGGTCATCCAGTACGTCTATGCGCGCTACGGGCCGGAGCACACGGGCATGGTCTGCAACCTCGTGACGTATCGGGCCCGATCTGCCGTCCGCGAGGTCGGCTATGCGCTCAGTTCCCGCGGCCGCTGGTCGATCGAGTGGCCAAGGCGCTCGAGACGTACGACTCGGTGATGGTCCGACGGGACCTCGAGGCAGACGGCGGGTTCGCGGAGTTCTTTCGACGCCCGGGGGACGAGGCGGATCTCGGGGGGAGTGGCCGCGCGCGGCCCGGCGCCCGGGCGGGGAGTGGCAGGGTCACGGCCGCGGGGCCCGGCGCGATCGCGGGGCCAAGCGCGGCCTCGGTCGAGGCCTCGGCTGCGCGAACCGGCCAGCGCGGGCTCACCGACGAAATGGGGCAACTCAACGTCCGTCGCGGAAGGGGGAGTGGCGCGTCCGCGGCACGTGGCACTTCCGGCCCGGGGCCACGTGGCACCTCCGGCCCAGCGGCGAGTGGCACTTCCGGCCCGGGGCCACTAGTTGGCCAAATCGACACCCCTGGTCGACAAGGCACGCTCGTGAGCCCGTCGGCGTCGAGCGAGCAACATCGCGCGGCCGAATACATACCGCCACGAGCGTGGCCCGGGATGAATTCGTCGGAGACGGCCGTCGCGCAGGGCCCGCACGGCGATCCAAGCCTGCCCAAGCGACCCCGGGTGTCGACATGGCAGGAAGCCCGGCCAGATGAGAGGCCAGGTGAGGGGCCAGGCTCGTGGCAAGGCCCAGGGCCCATCGAGGCGCCCAGCGAGGGGCAACAGCCAGGGCAAGGCACGGGACGAGGCGAGGCTCCGGGCTCAGGCCCGACGTCCGGATCGTCTGCCCGGTCCGGTACGTGGGCGATGGCCGCGGGATCCAAGCCATCCATTCGGGCCGGCGGCGCCTCCGACGACAAGGGCGGCCCGGGCGATTCCCCCGCGAGCGTTGCGTGGCTGCAATCGGGCCGCGGCACGGGGTATGGGGTGGCCACGCAACCGGTACCGGCCACGCAACCGCAACCGCAACCGGCACCCGGACCGGGCACGGTCGACGGCCGCGCGATCGATCCGGAATCGGGAGCGGTGGCACCGCCGACGCGAAGAACGGATCGGCTCGGACGGCCATATCGCTGGGATCCGCCGGCGCCATCAACGCACGGAATGGGCCGCGGAGGAGCGTCCGCCCCCGGGGGAGCGGCGGCGCACAGGGGAGCGGCGCGCGACGGGGCGGCAGGCCACTCCGGGGCGCCAGGCCACTCCGCGGCGGAGCCCGAGCCGCCGGCCCATCCGCGTGGCGGGAGCACGATCGGGATGTCGGACTGGGAGCGTTGGCTCGAATTTTGCGCCCGCATCGACGGGTTTCCTCGTCACCTGAGCATCCACTCGGGCGGGATGCTGGTCACGGCCGCTCCGCTCATCGACATCGCACCGCTGGAACGCGCGACGATGCAGGATCGCGTCGTCGTTCAGTTCGACAAGCGCGATGTCGAGACGCTCAAGCTGATCAAGCTGGATCTGCTGGGCCTGGGCATGCTCGCGGCCATCGACGAAACCCTCCAGCTCATCGAGAGCGATTGCGCCACCTGCATCGACCTCGACGCGATCCCCGAGGACATCGTGGAGGTCTTCGCGATGCTCCAGGTCGCCGACACGGTCGGTGTGTTCCAGGTGGAGAGTCGGGCCCAGATGCAGACCCTCCCGAAATCGAGGCCGGCGAACCTGGACGATCTCGTCGTGGAGGTGGCGATCATCCGGCCCGGCCCGATCCAGGGCAACGCCGTCCATCCATACCTGCGCCGCAAGCAGGGCCTCGAACCGGTGACCTATGCCCACCCCAGCCTCGAACCGATCCTGGCCGAGACCCTCGGCGTGATCCTGTACCAGGAGCAGGTCATGAAGGTCGCGATCTCGGTGGCCGGTTTCACGCCGGCCGACTCGGACGGTTTCCGCCGGGCGATGGGCACATGGCGCTCGACGAGCGAGATGGAGAAGCTCCATCGCCAGTTCGTGGATGGCTGCCTCCTGCAGCCCGGCATGACCGAGGAAGTCGCCGAGGAGCTGTTCCACAAGGTGGCGGCATTTGCCAGCTTCGGATTCGCCAAGAGCCACGCGGCGGCGTTCGCCCGGACGGCCTACGAATCGAGCTTCCTCAAGCTGTTCTATCCCGCCCAGTTTCTGGTCGGGCTGATCTACGCCCAGCCGATGGGCTTCTACCCGGTGGTGGTCCTGGTCAACGATGCCAAGCGCCACGGGGTGGCGATCCTGCCGGTCGATATCAACGCCTCGCGCTACAAGACCACGACCGAGTGGGCGGGCCGGCCCGGCTGGGCCATTGCCGGCGTTGGCGGCGATCCGCCCGCGCCCGGGGCGCCCGGTCCCCACGATGCCGACGAGGGCGAGCCGATCCCCGATGGCGCCGGGATCTCGAGCCGACCGCGCCCGGTCCGCAGTTCCGCCTGCTTCAACCCGATGAGCGCGGCACGCGACCGGTGGGCGGCGGCGGACGCCGTGGGCTGGGGCGTACGCCTCGGGCTGCACCTGATCAAGGGGATCGGGGAGCAGCATCAGGCGCTCCTGGATCGGGAGCTGGCGAGCGGTCCGTACACGTCGCTGGCCGATGTCGTCGAGCGGACCGGACTACCCGAGGAGGTCATCGAGCGGCTGATCCGCACCGGCGCGCTCGATTCGATGGGCCGGCCGCGGCGCGAACTGCTCTGGCAACTACGCGAGGTCGCGGGGGCGTCGCGAGGACGGGTCGATGGCCAGGCGCTCCGGGTCGCCAAGCAGACGCGGGGCCGGCGATCCGCGACCGCTGGTCGGCCGATGGACCTGCGATTGCCGGCCACGGACGCCCCGGACCTGCCAGCCATCAACGAATCGGAGCGGGTCGGCGATGCCTACGCAGTGGTGGGGCTGGATGCGCGGCGCCAGGTCGTGTCGCTGTTCCGGCCGGCGCTCGAGCGGCTCGGCGCAGTGACCAACGCCGCGCTCGCGGATCGACGGCCCGGCCCGGTACGGATCGGCGGGCTCGTGGTCACCCGCCAGCACCCGATGACGGCCAAAGGCACGGTCTTCCTGGCCCTCGAGGACGAAACTGGGATGGTCAATGTCACGCTCTGGCCGGACACTTGGGCGCGCTTGCGAGGCGTCGTCCGGCGCCATGCACTGCTGTTGATCGACGGAGACCTGCAGCGAGAATCATCGGTCGTGAACGTCATAGCTCGCGATGTCAGGCCGCTTCCGCCGATGTCGGTCGAGACCGCCGGACCCACCGGCCCGGACGGCGTTCGACAGATCGGTCAGGCCGGGATGCGCCGGCTGGGCTGATCAGCGGCTCGCCGCGTGCCCGATCAGCGCTCGCCGGGTGCCCCGATCAGCGTCCGGTTGCGCGCTTGCCCTTCGGACGATCGCCGGCACGCTGTCGCGCACGCTGAGCGCTCGAGAAGGCGAGGAACCGGCGATACCAGGCCGCACCAGCCGCGAAAATGATGCCCGAGATCGGTCCGACAGCAAGCGCCGAGAAGATCAATTCCTGTGCTCGGCTGGCGGTCAACGGGTCGCCGGTCAGGGCGGGCAGCGCGCTGTTGACGAACACGATGTAGCCGATGACATCGATCAGCGCCACGAAGAAGCCGAGCAGGTAGCTCGCCCGCTTGGCGAAGAACCCGGCAATGAAGATCGGTGCCATCGCCGGCGGCAGGACCATGAGCTGGAAGAACAGGCCGGCGGCCGGGTTGGTCGGCGCCACGATGAGCGCGGCAACGCCGACGACCACCAGGCCCGCCGGCACCAGGAAGGCACGCGTTCGAAGGAGCCATGGGAGGGCCGCGATGTCGGCGCGGATATCGGGCTTGTGGAACGCCGTTCGGATCGAGTCGGAGAAGCTCAGCGGCCGCGCCGCAATCACGGGGCGGGACATGCCCCGCGTGCTTGCCGCGCTCCGGGCCGGCGAGCCTCTCCCGGACAGCGTGTTGGGCTCAGACAGCCCTTCCTCGAGCTCGTTGGCTTCGAGATCGGCTTCGTCATGGGTAAGGCGGTACCGGCGACGGGCGTCGGCGCGGTCGGTGCGCTTGGCACGGGCCACGGGGGTCTCCTCGCAAGTGATGTGCTGATCCGACGGTCACGCCGCGGGTGGGTGGGCATCGTACGCGGATCGCGGCAGCCCTGCCGAGCCTCCCGATCGCTGTGGCCACCCATGCGTAAGTAACGGGCAATCCCCGGTAGATCCCGTGGTGAGCCCGAACAAACCAGCCGGCGATCCCGGCCATGTACAACGATCCGGCTATCTCACCGCTGTCCATCCGCCCATCGAACCCGCCGGTCAATCCCGCACCAGCCTGTCAATCAACCGCCCGCCCCGGAGGTCGATCGGTGGAACGCGTTCGAGGCGCGGCTGCGGCCGTGCTGTCCATGCTCCTGCTTGCCATGACGGTGGCATTGGTGGCCGCTGCCCCCATGCTGCAGGCCCCCGGAGTCGCGGCCAGCGTCTCGTGGCCCGTTTCGACCCTGGTCCTGTCCGAGGTCCAGACGGGTGGAGCCTCTGCGTCGGACGAGTTCGCCGAAATCGCCAACGTCGGGGCTTCGGACGTCGATCTGAGCGGCATGGAAATCGTCTACGTGACCTCGACCGGCGGTACGGTCACGAGGAAGGCGAGCTGGCCTGCACCGCTCCCGCTCAGCCCGGGCCGCCATCTCATCATCGCGAACAGCGCCGGTGTTTACGCCTCTATCGCGGACGCGGTCTACTCGGGCGGCCTCGCCGCAACCGGCGGCGCGGTCGTGCTGCGGGTCATCGGCGGAGCGCCGATCGACGCGGTCGGTTGGGGCGATGCCACGAATGCGTTCGTCGAAGGCGCGACGGCGTCCGCTCCGGCCGCGGGCCAGACCATCGAGCGACGCCCGGGTGGCATCGCCGGGAACACGACTGACACCAACACAAACGTGACGGATTGGTTCGTTCAGGCCGTGCCGAACCCGCAGAACCTCGCCGCGCCGCCCGTGCCCGCCCCGGCTCCGTCAACGCTCGCGACCCCTGGGCCCACGGCGACCCCCGCGCCGACGGCGAGCACCGGGGCCACAGCCTCGCCCGATCCGAGCCCTGTGCCGTCACCTGACCCGACACCAGCGCCAACGACCGTACCATCACCGGATCCGACGGCGATCCCGTCGCCGGATCCATCGCCTGCGGCTTCGCCCCCCGCGACGCCGACCGCATCTCCCACGCCGACCGCGACACCGAGTCCCACGCCGTCACCCACGCCGGAGCCCAGTCCGTCTCTCGCTCCGACGCCGTATCCGACGCCGACACCGGCGCCAACGGCCGCGCCGATTTCGATCAGCGACGCGCGGGCTTACCCGATCGGCGCGTCCGTGACGATCGAAGGCACCCTGACGACCGACCTTGCTGCGCTCGAATCGGGCCGCGCCGGGTTCGTCCAGGACGGGACCGCGGGTATCGCGATCTATCTCGATGCCGTCCCGGGATCACCAGTCCTCGCGGGGACGTTGGTTCGGCTCGTCGGAACCATCGACGAGCGATACGCGGCCCGCACCCTACGAACGACCGCGGCGACGATCGTCGTCCTGGGGCCGCAGGGTCTTCCCGATCCGCGACAGCAGGCGACCGGCTCGATCAACGAAGGGGTGGAGGGACTCCGAGTCGCCGTAGCCGGGCTCACGGTCGGTTCCGCGACCGCGTACGCCGATGGACTCGGCTACCTCGTTGACGATGGCACGGGGCAGGTCCGGGTCATCGTGAGCCCGACAGCACTCGGGAGTGCCACGGTTCCGTCCGGGACGTCCGTGTCCGTTCTCGGCCCGGTCGGGCAGCGCGACAGCACCGGCACGGGCCTCAGCGGCTACCGGGTTCACGCGACGCTGGCCGGCGAGTTCACGATCCTCCCGACGCCTTCACAGACTCCCAACCCGACCGCCGCGCCCACGGCGTCACCCACCGCGTCACCCTCCGCAACCGCGGCGCCCCTCCCGACACCCGTCCCCACCGCTGCGCCAACTGACACTCCCGAACCCACGCCGTCTCCCACGGCTTTGCCGACGACCGGAACCACGGCGGCGCCTTCGCCGACGCCAGGGCCGAGCGGGTCCGTCCTGTCCATCGCGGATGCTCGCAGCCGGCCGGTCGGATCAATCGTGACGGTGCTTGGCGTCGTGACGGCCGAAGCGGGTCGCCTCGGGATCCCGTCGGTCATCGTCATGGCCGACGCGACCGGCGGGATTGCCGTCCGACTCCCGGCAGGCAGCACGCCACCCGCAAGAGGGAGGCAGATACTGGTCAGCGGCCCGACCGCCGCCCCATACGGACAACTGGAGATCCGCCCCACGACCGGCCACGTCGCCGATCTCGGCACCGAATCGCTCCCCAGCCCAATCACCGTGCTGGGGGCCGGGCTCCGTGAGGCGACCGAAGGACGCCTCGTCGTGATCGTGGCAACCCAGAAGGGTGTCGCCCGCAAGAGTGTCACCGGCGACCTGACCGTCGATCTGATCGACGGTGCCGGCACCAAGGTCCGGGTGATGGTCGACGCCTCGAGCGGGATCACGACCGCTGATCTTCGCGCCACCATCCGCTACCGGCTCACCGGGGTTGTCGGCCAGCGATCAACACGAACCGGGGCACTCGATGGCTATCGCATCTGGCTGCGCGATCGCGCCGACATCGCGTTGGAGCCAACAACCGGGCCCGATCCCTCGGGTTCCGGCGACGGAACCGGTGCGGGCGATGGCGGTACGACGGGCGGCTCGACCGGGGGAGCACCCGGGTCAGGACCGATCCTGACCATTGCGGCCGCACGCCTCCTCGTCGATGCCCGCGCCGTCGTCATCGGGACGGTCATTGCGGGCTCCGGACTCCTTGATGCGGACGGCCGGCGCCTT
This sequence comes from Chloroflexota bacterium, assembly GCA_031373765.1. Taxonomy (GTDB): domain Bacteria; phylum Chloroflexota; class Limnocylindria; order Limnocylindrales; family CSP1-4; genus UBA5189. The sequence goes on along the minus strand of JANMNF010000313.1, from coordinate 20,560 downwards.
GTCATCGAGGACGCGACTGGAGGAATCGAGCTCCTGCTTCCCGTCGGCTCGGCCCGTGTCGCGATCGGCGCGAAGCTCAGGATCGATGGCGCCGTCTACCGCGCCTGGGGCGCGCCTCGAATCAAGGTCGCGGCGATGACGATCGTGGATCCGCATGTCGACGTCGCGCCGGTGCGCCTCACCGGACTCCCGGGCGAGGCACTGGAGTGGCAACTCGTCCGAGTCGCCGGGACGATCACGAAGGTGCGCCGGCTCGGGGATCGCTGGAAGGCCGAGCTGCGCGTCGGTGGCGCGACCGTCCTGATCGATGGGCTCACCGGCAGTGGCATTCCTTCCACGCTTCTGTCGGAAGGACGTACCGCGACGATTGTCGGCTTCGTTCATCGCCCGTACCCAACCGCGTCCGATCGACGCTGGGCGGTCACACCGCGTGGCTCGTTCGACGTTGCGCTCGGGCCGACGACGACCAACGGCCCCGAGGGATCGACGCCGCCCGTCGCGGGCCAACCGTCTGCCTACACGACGACCGTTTCGGACGACGGAACGTCGCTCGATGTGGATCTCGCGACCCTCAGCGAGCACATCGGTTCTATGGTGCGAGTCGGTGGCCTGCTCGACGAGGTGGACGCCCTCGGCTGTTCGCTCGACGATGGCACCGCCAAGGTTTGGATCACCCTCGAGGGCGACGCCACCGCATTCTTGCCGCTCCTCCAGCGGGGCGATGCGATCGGCCTTGTCGGACAGGTCGTTGCCGACCCAACCCGGCCGGGTGGCACGCGGATCGTGGTGCGTGACCCTTCTGGCGTCGTTCGCCTTGGCGCGCTCGGCGAGGTGGTCCCGATCGCAGCCATCACCGGCTTGACCGGCGACCTCTCAGGTCCGGGCGACGGTGCCAGCCGCGACGATGCCGCAGCCGACGTGACGGAGACGGACGGCCTCCTGGCGGCCTTCGTCGGTGAGCCACTCGTCGTCCTCGGACTCCTGTTCAGCGCGGGTGCGCTGGCCACTTCAGGCGGACTCGCCTATCGCCGCCGGCGCGATCGGATCGTCCTGCTCAATCGCCTGAACGGTCGTCTGGCGACGGTTCGAACGGGCGCACGAGCGCCCGGAACGGCGCGGTGATCCTGCCGTGCCGTGTCAGGCCACGCTCAGTCGTGCTTGACGCCCGTTCAAACACGCGTCTACCCTTGCCCGAGCCTCGCGCCGCGGGGAAGGTGCCAAACACGAGGGGAGTAGGGCTTGCCGAACGCGGACAGCCGCGTCGCGCTCCCGGATGGGGAACGGCAGTACCACATCGATCTCGGCCCAGGCGAGCTGGCCGAGTACATCCTCCTCCCCGGCGACCCCGATCGAACCGCCAGGATCGCGACCCGCCTCGAATCCATCGAGGTTGAGCGTCGGAACCGCGAATTCGCATCGGTCACGGGTCTCTATAAGGGCCTCCGCGTCTCGATCGTCTCCACGGGCATCGGTGCCGACAACGTCGAGATCACGATTGCCGAGATCCTCGCCATCACCCAGAACCCGACGTTCATTCGGGTCGGGTCGAGCGGCGGACTCCAGCCCGAAATCCTGCCCGGTGATTTGTGCATCACGTCAGGAGCCGTCCGGCTCGAGACCACGACGAGCTGGTTCGTGTCCGATGGGTACCCGGCCGTGGCCCATCATGAGGCCGTTGCCGCGCTCATCGAGGCGGCCCATCGCCTGGATCATCGGTATCACGTGGGAATCACGGCGACTGCGCCCGGGTTCTTCGGTGCGCAGGGCCGCCCGATTCCGCAGCTTCCCATCCGATACCCTGACCTCGCATCGGACATGGCGCGACAACGCGTCATGAATTTCGAGATGGAGGCATCGGCCGTATTGGTGCTCGCGGGACTGGCTCGATGTCGAGCCGGGGTCGTGTGCGCGGTATTTGCTCAGCGAACGACCGGCGACTTCGTTGTCGGGGATGCAAAGCTGGCGGCGGAAAACGCATGCGTGGAGACAGGATTGGAAGCACTCCGTATCCTCGCTGACATGGACCGTCGAAAGGTCGAAGCCGGGACGGATCGTTGGAGACCGTCTCTCGGCGTGTAGTCAACATTGCGACTCCGGCGGATGTCCGGAGCGCACGGAGCCTGAGGAGGACTGGACAAATGGCGCAGGCCTATTGCGTGAAGGACAAGATGAAAGTCGAAGTCCAGAACCCGGTTCAGATCACGATGAAGAACGGCAAGCCCGCGCTTTCGGGCACCTGCCCGAATTGCGGCACCAAGGTGTTCAAGATCGGCGGCTGACGCCCTCGCGTTCTGAACCTTGAACCCCTCGTCAGGAAACTGACGGGGGGTTCTTGCATGTCCGAGGGGCGATACGCTCGGACCACCGAGGCAGGCGAAGGAGCGCCGAGGCCCCTCTGGTAGGATCAGAGGGTCACAAATCACGTCTTTCATTCAGGGCGCGGCCACGGTTCGGAACGAAGCGAGGGCCCCCTGCGGAGGTTTCATCATGACCGTACGCGTCGGCATCAACGGCTTCGGCCGAATTGGTCGCCAATCTCTCAAGGCGATCCTGGAGCGCGCGCCGAGCGTCGAGGTCGTCGCCGTGAACGACCTGGTCGACACGAGCATGAACGCGCTGCTGTTCAAGCACGACTCGACGTATGGCGCCTACCCCGGGACCGTGGACCACACCGATGATGCGCTGATCATCGACGGCCGTGAGATCAAGGTCCTGAAGGAACGTGATCCCGCCACCTTGCCGTGGGGCGACCTCGGCGTGGACATCGTCCTCGAATCGACCGGCATCTTCACGGACGCGGACAAGGCCGGTGCCCACATCACTGCCGGCGCGAAGAAGGTCATCATCAGCGCCCCGGCCAAGGGGGAGGACATCACCATCGTCCTCGGCGTGAATGACGACCGATACGATCCCGCCAGTCACCACATCATCAGCAATGCCAGCTGCACCACGAACTGCCTGGCCCCGGCCGCCAAGGTCGTCCACGATCTGGTCGGCATCGAGCGTGGGCTGATGAACACGATCCACTCGTACACGAATGACCAGCGAATCCTCGATGTCGCCCACAAGGACCCGCGTCGCGCTCGTGCTGCCGGGCAGAACATCATCCCGACCAGCACCGGCGCCGCGAAGGCCCTGGCGCTCGTGATCCCGGACCTCAAGGGCAAGTTCGACGGTTTCAGCCTTCGGGTCCCGACGCCCACCGTCAGCGTCGTGGACTTCACGGCCACCGTGAAGCGCGAGACCTCGGTCGAGGAGCTAAATAGCGCGTTCCGGAACGCGGCAACGGGGCCGCTCGCGGGCATTCTCGGGGTGTCAGACGAGCCGCTCGTTTCCTCGGACTTCCGCGGCGACAGCCGTTCCTCGATCATCGACGCGGCAAGCACGATGGTGCTCGGCGGCACGATGGTCAAGGTCATCGCCTGGTACGACAACGAGTGGGGCTACAGCTGCCGGTGCGCCGATCTCATCGAGATGGTCGCGACCAGGCTCCCGGCCGTCGCCACCGCGTGACGGTTCGCCTCCGCCGCGTTCGTCGCGGTGCCGCTCCAGCGCTCAACTCCGCACGCCGACGGGCAGGGACATCATGGACAAACTGACCATCCGCGACGTCGATGTCGCAGGCAAACGCGTCTTCTTGCGCGTCGATTTCAACGTACCGCTCGAGGACGGCAAGGTCACGGACGACTCCCGAATCCGGGCCGCGCTGCCGACCATTCGCCATCTCCTGTCGCACGGCGCGAAGGTCATCCTGGCAAGCCATCTCGGACGACCCAACGGCAAGGTCCACGACGGGCTGCGTCTGCGACCGGCAGCGGAGCGCCTGACCCAGTTGATCGGCAAGAACGTCTCCGTGACCGGCGACGCACTTGGGGTCGGTACGGTCGACGCGATCAAGCGTCTGCGGCCCGGCGAACTCATTCTGCTCGAGAACCTCCGATTCCACGCCGAGGAGGAGAAGAACGACCCCGCCTTTGCGGCACAACTCGCGGCGTACGCCGACATCTACGTGAACGACGCGTTCGGGACGGCCCATCGCGCCCACGCCTCGACCGTGGGGGTTCCCAAGCTCCTGCCGGCCTACGCCGGGTTCCTCATGGAGCAGGAGATTGCCCAGCTGTCGAATCTGCTGGAAGCGCCAGCGCGGCCCTTTGCCGCGGTTGTCGGCGGAGCCAAGGTATCCGGCAAGCTCAACGTCCTCGACAACCTGATGTCGAAGGTCGACGTGCTCGTGCTTGGCGGCGGCATGGCCAACACCTTCCTGCTGGCCCAGGGCAAGTCGATCGGAAAGAGCCTTGCCGAGCACGACATGGTGGATGAGGCTTCGCGCGTGCTCGCGTCCGCCGAGGCCCACGGCGTCCGCGTGATCCTCCCGGTCGATGTGATCGTGGCCAAGGAAGTCACGCGCGGAACCGAATACAAGACGCTCCTCGCGGACAAGATCCCCGCTTCGTGGCACATCGTGGATGTCGGAGCGGCCACGCTCGAGCTCATGGAAGACGCGCTCCGGGACGTCAAGACGGTCTTCTGGAATGGGCCGCTCGGCGTCTTCGAGATCCCGTCCTTCTCCCACGGCACCAAGGCCATTGCCCGCTTCCTCGCCGAGCGCTGTGACGAGGGCGCTACGGTCGTGGTTGGCGGCGGCGATTCGGTTGCCGCGATCCAGCAGCAGGGCCTGGCCGGGCGCTTCACCCATATCTCGACGGGCGGTGGCGCAAGCCTCGAATTCCTCGAGGGCCGCGAACTGCCGGGTGTCGCCATCCTTCCGGAGCGAGCTGCCGAATGAGCGTCGATACATCCATTGCCCTGGTCGCCGCACGAGAGATCCTCGATTCCAGAGGCAATCCCACCGTCGAGGTCGACGTCCTGCTCGCGGACGGATCGGTCGGCCGGGCGGCGGTTCCGTCCGGGGCGTCTACCGGCGCTCACGAAGCGGTCGAGCTGCGAGACGGTGACAAGAGCCGGTTCGGTGGCAAGGGCGTTCGTCACGCCGTCGAAAACGTCATGGTCGAGATCGGTCCGGCCGTGGTTGGGCTGGACGCGGCCGATCAGTGGGGCGTGGATCGGGCGATGATCGAGCTCGACGGAACGCCGAACAAGGGGCGCATCGGCGCAAATGCCATCCTCGGGGTGTCGCTTGCCTGTGCCCACGCTACGGCCGCTGCCCTCGACCTTCCGCTCTATCGATATCTGGGTGGCGTCGGCGCGCGGACCCTCCCGGTTCCGATGTTCAACATCCTGAACGGCGGCAAGCACGCCCAGAACTCCACGGACTTTCAGGAGTTCATGGTCATGCCGGTCGGTCTGCCGACGTTCGGTGAGGCGCTTCGGGCCGGTGCAGAGATCTTTGCCGCGCTCCGATCGCTCCTCCACGACGGGGGCCATGCCACCGGCCAGGGTGATGAAGGGGGCTTCGCGCCGTCCCTGCCCTCGAACGAAGCCGCCCTCGAGATCGTCGTCCGCGCGATCGAGGCCGCGGGGTATCGCCCCGGTGAGGACGTTGGCATCGCCCTTGACCCGGCCACGACGGAACTCGTCGAGCCCGGCAGTGGCGCGGACGGTGCGCCGACGCGCTACGTGCTGGCGCGTGAGGGTCGAACGCTGGACTCGGGCGAGATGATCGATCTGTGGGCCGACTGGGCGGCACGGTATCCCATCGTTTCGATCGAGGATGGACTTGCCGAGGATGACTGGGCCGGCTGGTCGGCGTTGACTGCGCGCCTCGGCGATCGCATCCAGCTCGTCGGCGACGACCTCCTGGTCACAAATCCCGAACGCATTCGGCGCGGGATCACGGAACGCGCTGCGAATTCCGTGCTCATCAAGCTGAACCAGATCGGAACGCTGACCGAGACCGTCGAAGCCATCGAAACGGCGCGACGGGCCGGCTGGACCGCCGTCGTCTCCCATCGATCCGGCGAAACCGAGGACACCACCATCGCCGATCTCGTCGTCGGGATGGGGACCGGTCAGATCAAGACCGGCGCGCCGTCGCGATCGGAGCGCGTCGCGAAGTACAACCGGCTCCTTCGCATCGAAGAGGAACTCGACGGCGGAGGTACGTTCCTCGGCCGGGCCGCGTTGGCCGGTAGCGCGGCCAGCTCTGTGGTCGACGCTTGATCCAGACCGGGCTGCGGGGAGTCGCCAAGTCCGGGCCCAAGCGGCCGGGCTGCGCTCGACCGACATGCTGAGTCGTTTCGTCGATCGCGGCGCGGTGATTGCCGCCTTCGTCGGCATCGGCATGGCCGTGACCGTCGGGGTCAGCTTCCTGCTCGTCATCCCGATCGAGCCGGTCTACTGGATCATGGCAATCCCGACGGGACTCCTGATCGGCTACTACGCACAGGCTCGGTCGGGCCTCGGCCGCGGAGCCTGGCGCCGATTGCTCCCGAATGCCCTGTTTGCTGGCGCTGTCACGGGGTTGACCCTAGCCGCCCTCCTCATCGGCGTGAAGGCACTCTTCTTCGTGGCCGATGACGGGTACCGAGATCCCGGGCTTGGGGGTCGCATCTCGTGTATCTCGGGCGCCGATTGCGTCTATCAGCGATATCTCGCGACGCAGCCCGAGGCGCTCGCGAAGGCGGGCGTTGCCGATGCCGCGACCTTCTCCGATTACTACTGGGCCCAGCAATGGTCGACCGCCGCGTGGCTGCTCCTGCTCGCGACAGGCTTCTCCGTGGCTGGAGGCGTCGTCTACGGCCTCACTCGGCCCAGGGCAGACCAGCCCGTGAGCCCGTCCGGAGTCGCACCGGTCGCCTGAATCGAAACGCCCCGGCGAAGCCGAGGCGTTCACTGTGACCTTGCTGCGCCTCGCGCAGGCCGTGGTTCGGGTCAGGCCTTGGTCGTGGCCTTCTTCGCTGGAGCCTTCTTGGCGGCGGTCGCCTTGGTGGCCGTTGCCGTCTTCGTCGTCGTTGTCGTCTTCGTGGCCGACGCCTTGGGCTTCGGGCCGGCCTTCACGGCCTTGGCCTTGGTTGCCGCTGCCTTCGGGGCTGCCTTCACGGCTGCTGCCTTGGCAGCTGCCGCTGTTGCGGCCGCGGCGGCTTCGGCTCGGCTGGACTTGCTCAGTGCTGCGCGGGCCTTGCCGGCTGCGGTCTGGGCGCCCTTGGCCTTGCCGGCCTTGCCGGCTGCGATCCGGGCCTTGGCGGCCTTGAGCGCTGCGGCCTTGCCGATGGTCTTCGCGACGTGGGACGACGCTGCCGCCGTTCCGCCAACCGCGGCATTGACCTTGCGCACCAGGCGCGATTTGCGGCGCGCGGCCGCGTTCGGGTGAATCGCGCCGGTCTTGGCGGCGCGGTCGAGTGCGCTGATGGCTTCAATGAGCGCGAGCTGCGGATCGATGCCTTCGGTCGGCGTGATCGCGGCCGCGAGAGCGCTCTTGACGAGCGTCTTGGCTACGGTGCGACGGGGACCGAGGATCGCGTGTCGGCGCTCGGCAGTTCGGACGCGCTTCAAGCCCGACGGGGTGCGAGCGCCAGTCCATGTCCGGGGCGTCTTGGCCAAGGTGCGAAACCTCTCGTGAATATTCTTGGTCGATAAGCGCGAGGCGCAAGGCGCCCGGGCGCGAACGGGGATGGTACCAGAGCCGACGCGATAGGGCCACGGGTCCGTTGTTTCGCGGGTCGTCCCCGCCGCATGATCGGCCACTTCACGATTTCGCGCGGCGGCTGGGCGGCGGGACGGGCCGGCCGCCAGACCGGGCGTCGGCGGACCTCCGGCGCGACTGTCAGACTGCGCGACGATGATCGCCATTGTGGGCGGCCTTGGTGCCGCAGTGTGCTGGGCCGTAGCCACGCTGTCCTCGTCGCGATCGAGTCGAATGATCGGGCCCATGTCGGTGCTGGCCTGGGTGATGATCTTCGGACTCATCGTGAGCATTCCGCCGACGTTGGCGTCGGCCGGGGCCCTGGCATCCATGTCGAGCGCCCAGATTCTCGGCCTGATCGTAAACGGGGCCTCGTACACCGCGGGCCTCCTGCTCGCCTATCAGGCGCTGGTCATCGGGCGCGTCTCGATCGTCACGCCAATCACCTCGACGGAAGGGGCCGTCGCGGCACTTGCCTCGGTCGTACTCGGTGAGGCTCTGGGCGTGCCGACCGCCATCGTCCTTGCGGTGATCGCCGTGGGCGTGATCCTGGCTTCCATCGATCGTCGGACCGACGCGATCGCCGAAGCCGTGATCCTGCTCAGTGGCAGTGGCCCTGACGATCCCGAGAACGTCGTGCCTGCTCCGACGGCGCCCGAGCCAGGCGCCCGACCTCGCCATGCTCGCGAGGATCCGGCCGCAACGCGCCGCAGCATTCTCCTCGCGATTGCTGCGGCCGCCGCGTTCTCGATCGGACTGGTCACGAGCGCCCGCCTCGGCGATGTGCCGATCAGCTGGATCCTGCTTGTCTCACGGCTTGTCGGCGTGCTCCTGATCGCAATCCCGTTGGCGGCTCGTGGTCGTCTGCGAATCTCGCGGCGCGCGCTGCCGTTCGTGATTGTCTCCGGGGTGCTCGAAGCGCTCGGCAGCGCCCTGTATGTCACGGGTGCGCACGTCAGCCCCGCTGCCGCGGCCGTGCTGAGTTCGCAGTTTGCGGCGATTGCCGCGCTCTCGGCGTTCCTGCTGTTCGGGGAGCGGCTCGGCCGAGTGCAGTTCGTGGGGATCATGCTCGTATTCGTCGGCGTCACCGCGCTCGCGATCGTCCGGGTCTGAGGGCGCGATCGTCCGGGTGTGAGCGCTCGTCAGCTTTGCCGGCGATGGATCTCGGGGTCGTAGATCTCCATGAACAACTCGGGCTTCGAAAGCTGGGAAAACCCGAGCCTCGAGTAGAGGCCGCGCGCCGTGGTCGAGGCCAGCATCCAGCGTCGCAAGCCCTGAAGGTCGGGATGAGCCATGACGCACTGCATCAGCCACAGGCCGAGGCCGCGTCCCTGATGCGAGTCGACCACAAAGACGTCGCCGACCCACGCGAACACGGCGCGATCGGTCACCACGCGTGCGAACCCAATCTGGGCGGCGGGCGCCGCCGCGCCGCCACTGCCTGGCGGCCCTGACTCGTAGAGCCCGAACGCGATCGAACCCGCGACGGACTGCCGGACCACGCGCTCCGGGATGCCGGTTGCCCAGTAGGTCTCCGCGAGGACTCTGGCCGTCAAAGCGTAATCCAGGCGCGTCACGTCGGTCGAAACGAGGTATTCACCGCGGCGCCATTCGATATCGCCGGACGTGGTGGTCATCGGGCCTGCCGCGTCGTCGTCGTCGTGTGTCGTCATCGCCAGATCGTATCGGCCCAGGGCCGGTGTGGCGCCGGTTGGCGTCGACACCGCCCTACGCGATCAGACTCCGGTCGACCATCGCGTGGATGCCCTTGTTGCCGTCGACCAGTTGCGTGACGCGCAGGTCGCAGGCGAGGCTGCAGAAGACGTACGCCTCCGCGGGCGTCCAGCCTTTCAGTTCCACGAGCCACGCGATCATCGCGCGCAGTGCCTGCTTGGCGGCGTCGTCGAGATCGAGGTCGAAGCCCAGCGTGATCAAGTGGGTCGGTGTGATCGCGCGCGGGGACGCGAGCGGCATGTCGGTATGCAAGATGAGTTCGAACGTGCCCCGAAGTCCGGTTTCCAGCGCACTCAGGCAGACCTCGCCGTCGCCCTGAAGCGCATGACCGTCGCCGGCCGAGAAGTTCGCGCCTTCGACGAAGATCGGGAGGTAGACCGAGGTCCCGACCCGCAGTTCCTGGCAATCCATGTTGCCGCCGAATTCGCGCGGCTCGACCGTCGAAATCCGCCCGAATTTCGCCCGTGGTGCGGTGGCGAGGACGCCGAAGAACGGCTGGAGCGGGAGCGTGGGACCCCAGGGCAGCTTGGCCGTCATGGCCGATCGATCGAGCGGGATCACGCGTGGCTGGAAGTCGCCGAAGTCCTCGGGCAGTGCGCCGCGCAACGGCCGGATCGCGTTCCAGGCCCAGTCCTCGGTGAGTTCGATGGCCCTGATCCGCACCTCGAGCGTGTCCCCCGGGTGGGCGCCGCGCACCGCGATCGGCCCGGTCAGGATGTGGCTGCCCATCACGGGCTTCAGCGTCGTCGCGATTCGGTAGTGCTCGGCGCGGTAGAGCGCCTTGTCCGGGGCCACCTCCGGCCAGCCGGAGACGGTATCGATGACGACGGTGTCGCCGTTCTCGATCACCAGACGCGGCGCGAGCTTCGCGTCGAAGTATCCCCAGTGGACGGTTTCGACCGTCGCATCGAGCCGGTGTTCAGCCAAGGTCCGCCTCCTGTCTTCAGGCGACTCGGCGCTCGGGGGCCGCCGCCTCGTCGTCGCGAGTCATCCCGGAACCGGCTCGCGATCCCCGACCCGCTACACTCCGGCACCGTGACCATCCCCCAAGCGCGCCTGCGCAACTTCAGCATCATCGCCCACATCGATCATGGCAAGAGCACGCTCGCCGATCGATTGCTCGAGGCTACCCATGCCATCGATCCCCGGCAGATGACGAGCCAGGTCCTCGATTCGATGGACCTCGAGCGCGAGAAGGGGATCACGATCAAGGCACGGGCCGTCCGCCTCGAATACACGGCGAATGACGGCCTCGTGTACGGGCTCAACCTCATCGACACACCCGGCCATGTCGACTTCAGCTATGAAGTGAGTCGCAGCCTCCAGGCGTGCGAGGGCGCGATCCTCGTTGTCGATGCGGCCCAGGGGATCGAGGCCCAGACGCTTGCCAACGTCCACCTCGCGCTGGCTGAGGGCCTGACGATCATTCCAGTCCTCAACAAGATCGACCTCCCGTCGGCCCAGCCGGACCTCGTGATGGACGAACTCGAGAACATCCTGGCGATCCCGCGCGAGGAGGTGATCCTCGCGTCGGCCAAGGAAGGGATCGGGATCAGCGAGATTCTCGAAGCGGTAGTGGCTCGCGTCCCAGCCCCGAAGGGCGACCCGGCACTCCCCCTGAAGGCCCTCGTCTTCGACTCCCATTACGACCAGTACAAGGGCGTCATCGTCTACGTGCGACTGGCCCAGGGGACCCTCCGCGACCACGACAAGGTCCGGCTCATGCAGTCCGGTGCCGAGGCCGATCTCCTCGAACTCGGGTTCTTCCGGCCGGCGCTCGTACCGGTCCCGGAGATCCATGCCGGTGATGTCGGCTACGTGGCGACGGGACTGAAGAACGTGCGCGAGGCGCAGGTCGGCGACACGATCACGCTCGCCAATGCGCCTGCCTCCGAACCGCTGCCCGGCTACAAGGAGGCCAAGAGCCTCGTCTTCGCGGGTATCTACCCGGTCAGCGGCGAGGATTACCCGCTCCTCCGCGACGCCATCGAGAAGCTCCATCTGAACGATGCGTCCTTCACCTACGAACCCGAGAGTTCGGTGGCCCTCGGCTTCGGGTTCCGCTGCGGCTTCCTCGGGCTGCTCCATATGGAGATCGTCCAGGAGCGGCTCGAGCGAGAGTTCAACCTCGATCTCATCGCATCGGCCCCGTCGGTCGAATACCAGGTCCTGATGACCCACGGCCGGGGCACGATCACCATCGACAACCCGGCGTTCCTGCCCGCCATTTCGGAGATCGAGGAGATCCTGGAGCCCTGGGTCCTGCTGTCCGTGGTGACGCCGTCGACGTACATCGGTCCTCTCATGGAGCTGTCCACGAACCGGCGGGGCAGTTTCATCGGGCTTGAGTACATCGATCCCGTGCGGGTCCTGATGAAGTTCGAACTGCCGCTCGCCGAGTTGATCGTCGACTACTTCGACCAGCTCAAGACCCGGACGGCCGGGTATGCCTCGATGGATTACGAGGAGATCGGCTATCGCCCAGCCAACCTCGTGAAGCTCGACGTGATGGTCGCGGGCGAACCGGTCGATGCGCTGTCGATGATCGTCCACCGGGACAAGTCCGTGTCGCTCGGGCGAACGCTCACCGAGCGGCTCAAGATCCTGATCCCGCGCCAGATGTTCGAGATTCCGATCCAGGCCGCCATCGGTTCGAACGTAATCGCCCGCGAATCGGTGCGAGCCATGCGGAAGAACGTCCTCGCCAAGTGCTACGGTGGCGACATCAGTCGCAAACGCAAGCTGCTCGAGAAACAGAAAGAGGGCAAGCGCCGGATGAAGCGCGTCGGGTCGGTCGAAATTCCGCAGGAAGCCTTCCTCGCGATGCTTCGAACGGACGCCAACTGAGCCGTGGAGGCACAACTCCGAACGCTCGTTGCGTTCGCGCTGACGCTGCTGCTCGTGATGCTCCGGCTCGAGGCTGAACGCTTCGGGACCGCCGAATATGACGAGCCGGTCCGCGGCCGCTCCCCGTCCGTCCTCCGCCGCCTGACCTGGTACGTGGTCGGTATCGGAGGCATCGCGGCCATCCTGTTAATTCACCCGGCTGCCATGAGGGATCTCTTCTTTGCCGGAGGCGGCGGCAACGGGATCCTCCTTGGGTTTGCGCTCGCCGGCGTAGGAGCCGGGATTGCCGTCGGAGTGGCGTGGTTTCGCTATCACCATCTTCGACTGCCCGACATCAGCCAGTACCCAGGCGCACTGCTCAACGAAGTGGCCACCGCGTTCTTCGACGAGGCGGTATTTCGAGGCGCGCTCCTTGGTTTCCTGATCATCGCCGGCGTGGATCCTGTCCTCGCGGTCCTTGCCCAGGCGGCGACGTACACGCTGTCAACACGCCTCGGCGCCCCGGGCCGGGATCGCTCGATGTTTCTGCTCTCGTTGATCATCGGGCTCGTTGCGGGCTGGGCGACGCTCTTCACGGGTGGGATCGCGGCGTCGATCCTCGGGCACGGGGTAACCCGAGTCGCGGTCTTCCTGACCACCGGTCACGCCGGGCAGCCGGCGCCACGCGGGACCGAGGTCGAGGAGATCGACCGTCGACGCCGAGCCCCGGACGGCTGGCATGTCGTCTCGGGTCGGGACAGCACGCACGATCGATAAGCCCGGAGTCGCCGCAGATCCGAGGGATGCGGCCGGAGCCGCGCCGGAACCGCCGCGCTCGCTATACATCCACATCCCGTTCTGCGTCTCAATCTGCCCCTACTGCGATTTCGTCGTGGTTGCCGGCGCCGACGCGCGGGGTCCGCGGAATCGGATCGGGGCGTTCGTTGAGGCGCTGCGTGCCGAGATTGAGTTGCGCACACCCGCACGCCCAGGACTCGGGCCGCGCTCGCGCCCGGGGCCGCGAAACGTCCCTCCGGCAAGTGATGCCCCTCGAGGGCATACGAGCGAAGGCGGTGCGCCGCCACCCGCGCCTTCGTATTACAGCGAGGGGCATCGCTCCGGAGAGGGGCGAGCCCGGCCCGTGCTCGACACGATCTACTTCGGCGGTGGGACACCCTCCCTCCTGCCGGCCGAGGCCATCGCCGGGCTGATCGAACTCGTCCGCGTTCGATACGGGATTGCGGATGGGGCGGAGATCACCCTCGAGGCCAACCCCGGCCCGGATGAGCGCGGCGACGCCCCCGCCCTGAGGTCTGCGGGTATCACCCGGATCTCGTACGGCGCACAGGCATTCGACGATGCCGAGTTGCGGCGGCTGGGCCGTCGGCATCGCGGGCACGATGTCCGTGCCGCGGTTCGCGCTGCGCGCGACGCCGGGATCGAGTCCGTCAATCTCGACCTCCTGTATGACGCGCCCGGCCAGTCCCTCGAAGGGTTCGAGGCGGCGCTGGAGGCCGCGCTGGCCCTCGAGCCCGACCACCTCTCCCTGTACGCGCTCACCCTCGACGACCCCGATGCCGAGGGTCTGACCGGCGCGACGGGAGACCACCTCCCGACGACGCGCGGTGCCCGCGCCTGGCGAACCCGCGCCCGGACTGCGCAGGACGAGGACCGCGCTGCGTCGATGTATGAACATGCGGTCACGCGTCTGGCCGCGGCCGGCTTCGACGGATACGAGATCAGCAATTGGGCCCGTCCCGGCCACCAGAGTCGGCACAACCTGGCCTACTGGACGCGCCGACCTCACGAGGCGGTCGGTCCTGGGGCGCACGCCTTCGACGGCCAAACGAGGCGCTGGAACGCCGCCCGACTGGACCGCTACGTTTCGGCGCTGACGCCCGGCGACGGGTCGGCGCCTCAGCTTCCTCCGGGCGGCGAGGACCCGATCGACGAGGCGGCCGCCCAGGCCGAGGCCGTGATCCTCGGACTGCGACTCTCGCTCGGTATTCCTGCTTCTGCTGCAGAGCGGCCCCCGCTGGCCGAGCACGTCAGCTGGGCCCTGGATGCCGGAATCCTGGAGCGAACGCCTGCATCTCGCCTGATCCTCACGACCCGCGGACGGCTCGTGTCCAACGAGTTGTTCAGCCGCCTGGTCTGACCGGGCGATCAAGAAGTGCCTTGCGATGAGACCAATGCCCGCGCGAACCGGAGCGGAAGCGTTGACGCTCGCAACCGTCGCTGCTACCATCCGATCTACCGTTAGCACTCTGGCATGGAGAGTGCTAACCAACGATCCGTAAGGGGAGATCAGGCCTTGGCGCGTCGCATCCGTCGCTCCACCGGCCCACTGGACCATCGCTCAAGCGCGATCCTCCGGGCCGTCATCGACGAATACGTGGTCTCAGCGACGCCCGTGGGCAGCCTTGCCCTGGTTGAGCGCTACGGCCTCGGCGTGTCCAGCGCCACCGTTCGGAACATCCTCGCGGAGCTCGAGCTGTCGGGCCTGCTCACCCATCCCCACACCTCGGCCGGACGGATCCCCACGGATGAGGGCTACCGCTGGTACGTCGAGACGATCATGGAATCGGCGCTCATGCCCGAAGTCGAACAGCTGATGATTCGCCATCAGTTCGGCCAAGTGGAGTACGCGAGCGAGCACTGGTTCCGCCTCGCAGCCTCGACCATTGCCACGATCACCCGGTCGGCCGGCCTCGCGACACCGGCCAAGCCGGCTGCCGCGCACGTCCGTCGCGTTGACCTCGTTGCGATCAACGATCGACTGGCGAGCCTGGTCCTCGTGCTCCGTGAAGGCGCTCTGAAGCAGGTTCTCGTCAACATCGAATCTGGAACCTCGCAGGACACACTGACGTCCGTCGCGGCCCGCCTCAACGCGCTCGTGACCGGGCGAACCGCCACCGACATCGCTCGGGCCGTCCGCCGCATCCCGGACGACCTCCCCGAAGCGGATCTCATCCGCAGGGTCGGGGATCGGATCGTGCGGACGCTCCGCGAATATGACGTCGATGCCGTCGAGGACATCTTCAGCGACGGCCTGCTCAACGTCATGGGCGCCCCCGAATTCGCCCAGAGCGACAAGCTTCGGCGGGTGTTCTCGGCCCTCGAGAACCGGGCCTACCTCGGCGAGCTCGTCGGAACCGTCGCCGCGACCGGGGACGTGAGTGTCTTCATCGGTCACGAGAATGCGCCCGCGGACATGCGTGAAGTCGCCCTTGTCCTGGCACCGTACGGACAACCTGGCCGCGCGGTCGGCGTCGTCGGGGTCCTCGGTCCTACGCGCATGGCCTACCCGCAGGCCATCGGCACCGTTCGATTCGTCTCCGGGCTCATGAACGAGCTCATCGACCACCTGTACGCCTGAACCTCGGGAGAACGAGCCGAACCATGGACAAGCGCACGCGCGCTCAACTGCGCGCCGACGACATCGACATCAGCCCGACTGCGCTCCTCGCGGAGCTCGAGCGGATCACGGCCGAGCGTGACGCGGCGCTCGTCGAGAAGGAGGAGTTCCTGCTCGCCCTGCAGCGGGAGCGGGCTGAATTCACCAACTACAAGCGCCGAACCGCCGAAGAGCGCCAGGCGATGATCGGGCTGGCCGGCGAGGGCCTCATCAACAAGGTGCTCAATGTGGCCGACGACTTCGATCGGGCCATCGACGCCCGCCCAACCGAGATCGCCGGCGACCCCTGGTTCGAGGGCATCGAGGCGATCGATCGCAAGCTGCGCCAACTCCTCGAGAGCGAGGGCGTGTCGGCCATCGAAGCGGTTGCCGGAACGCCATTCGACCCGCGCGAGCACGAGGCCGTGGCAGGCGTCCCAGGCACGGATCATCCGGACGGCGCGATCGTCATGGAGGTCCGCCGCGGCTATCGGCTGCGGGACCGCGTCCTCCGGCCGGCGCTCGTAGCCGTTGCGGCCGGTGCCGAGCCGAACCCGCCGGCGACCGGTCACTCCGGCGATGTCGGTCCCCATTCTGACAACCCCATCCACTGAATATCAATCAATCAAACGAACAGGAGCGCACACGTGGGAAAGATCATCGGCATCGACCTCGGGACCACCAACTCGGTGGTGGCCGTCATGGAAGGCGGAGAGCCGACCGTCATCGCATCGGCCGAGGGCGGCCGTACTGTCCCGTCGGTCATCGGGTTCAGCAAGACCGGCGAGCGCCTCGTCGGCCAGCTGGCCAAGCGCCAGGCCGTGACGAACCCGTCCAACACGGTCTACTCGATCAAGCGCTTCATGGGCCGCCGATGGGATGACCCCGAAGTCAAGCGCAGCAAGGACCTCGTGCCGTACACCGTCGAGAAGGACGGCAAGACGGACGGGATCAAGGTCAAGCTTGCCGACGGCAATTCCTACTCGCCGCCGGAACTGTCGGCGATGATCCTGCAGAAGCTCAAGGCTGACGCCGAGGCCTATCTCAACGAGAAGGTCACCGAAGCGGTCATCACCGTGCCCGCCTACTTCGACGACACGCAGCGCCAGGCGACCAAGGACGCCGGGCGAATCGCCGGTCTCGATGTCAAGCGGATCATCAACGAGCCGACGGCATCGGCGCTGGCCTACGGCCTCGACAAGAAGGCCGACGAGAAGGTCGCGGTCTACGACCTCGGTGGCGGCACCTTCGACATCTCGATCCTCGAGTTGGGCGACGGCGTCTTCGAGGTCAAGGCCACCAACGGCGACACGCGACTCGGTGGCGACGACTTCGACCAGCGGGTCATCGATTGGCTGCTGGCCGAGTTCAAGAAGGACCAGGGGATCGACCTCGCGAAGGACGCCCAGGCCCTCCAGCGCCTCAAGGAAGCGGCCGAGAAGGCCAAGATCGAGCTCAGTTCGACGATGTCGACCGAGATCAACCTCCCGTACATCACGGCTGACGCGACTGGTCCCAAGCACCTGGTCATCAACCTGACCCGGGCCAAGCTTCAGGACCTTGTCGGCGATCTCGTCGAGAAGACCAAGGGGCCGGTTCTCGCCGCGCTCAAGGATGCCGGCCTCAAGCCGGGCGAAATCGACGAAGTCATCCTCGTCGGTGGCATGACCCGGATGCCGGCGGTCCAGGAACTGGTCAAGAGCCTGTTCGGGAAGGAGCCGCATCGCGGCGTCAACCCGGACGAGGTCGTCGCGGTCGGTGCCGCGATCCAGGCGGGCGTGCTGGCCGGTGAGGTCAAGGATGTCCTCCTGCTCGACGTCACGCCGCTGTCGCTTGGGATCGAGACGCTCGGCGGGGTCATGACCCGGCTGATCGATCGGAACACGACGATCCCGACCTCGAAGTCGCAGACCTTCTCGACAGCTTCGGACAACCAGAGCCAGGTCGAGATCCACGTCCTCCAGGGCGAGCGCGACTTCGCGGCCGACAACAAGACCCTCGGGCGGTTCATCCTCGACGGGATCCCGCCGGCCCCGCGCGGCATCCCGCAGGTCGAGGTGACGTTCGACATCGATGCCAACGGCATCCTCGACGTCAAGGCCAAGGACCGGGCGACGAGCAAGGAGCAGCAGGTGCGGATCACGGCCAGCTCCATGCTCGACAAGTCTGCCGTGGACCAGATGGTCCGCGATGCGCAGGAGCACGCCGAGGAGGACAAGAAGCGCCGCGAGGACGTGGAGACACGGAACCAGGCGGAGCAGTTGACCTACCAGGCCGACAAAACCCTCAAGGATCTCGGCGACAAGGTGTCATCCGAGGATCGCGCGGACGTGGAGACCAAGGTCACCGCGCTTCGTGAGTCGCTCAAGGGTGACGATCTCGACGCGGTCAAGGCCGGGGCCGAGACGCTCGCCGAGACGTTGTCCCGTGTCGGCGCCGCTGCCTACGCGGCTTCGGCGGCGGCCGGGGACGAGAGCGGCGGGTTCGATCCCACGGGTCAGGGTGGCGCCGGCTCGGCCGGAGCCGGCTCTGACGAGGCCAACGGCACCGGCGGCTCCGCCGGCGCCCCCGATGGCGAGGAAACCGTCGAGGGCGAGTTCAAGGAGGTCTAGGGGCCTCGCGGGGCGCTACGGAGCGGGAGCAACGAGCTCCGGGTCCCGGCGCCCCGATCCGCGCGCTTTGAAACGAGGCGAAGACCCGGGTGCGAGCCTGGGTCTTCCGATTCTTGGTGGTTCCGGGTGGTGCCGCGGGGTGCGCTCAGCGCCACGCCACGCAAGTTCTTGTCAATCCGAACTCAGGCGGGAGCAGATCAAGGACTTCGTGTCCGAGCCGCCACCGGCCGGGAAATTGTCACGAACTGCCAGGCGGCCCACGCTTGTCGAGGGAGGATCGGGCGCCGATCCGGTGACGAGGTCCCGCCTGAGTCAGATCTGACAAGAACAGGACACCCGAGATCGGTCCACTTGGGTCCCTGATCCAGTGTCGAACTTCGACGTTACGTGCCGGCAGGGCTCGTGAGAAGGTCGCGGCGAAGACATCGAGCCTCCTGCGAGCAGTTCGATCTTCCGGCAGGACGAGCAGTCGAGCGACTGGGCCGATCGGCCAGCCTTGGTCGCGAGCTATCGAAGGAGCGAGGCGGGCCTTGCGATCGAGCGATGACAACATCGCCTGGATGTCGGGCACCACAGACTTGACCTCGATCACGAGGAGTTGTCTGCCCGTCGGGTGGCGGGCGAAGATGTCGATCGATCCGCGTTCCGGCCCGCTCCGGAATGTCAGCTCCGGAATGGCCATCCACCCCGCTGCCTCGAGCCGTCGGATCATCCCGTCCACGAGATGCGCATGGTCGCGGTCCAGCAGCCGATCGAGGTCCTCGCCTTGCCACAGGACCCGCAGGCTCAACCGGGCTCCGAGCTGGTCTGCAATTTGGCCCAACAGGCGCAGCGACTGGCGGTCGGCGGCCCCGCGCTCGATCCTCGAGATCGCCGAGCCCGAAAGTCCGGCCCGTTGACCAAGTTGATCTTGCGTCCAGTTCCGTCGCCGCCGAAGCGCCCGAAGCGAGAGCCCGATGCGGACTGCGTCCATCGCCACAGCGTGGCTTCTAGGCCTTTGTCCGCGCCCAACTGCGGGTCGCGTCGTGGCCATCGCTGGATAGCCGAAGCCCCCGGGGCCCCCGCGGCCCCCGCGGGTTAGGATTCAGGGCCAATGCCCACCGAGACCGTGTCCCCGCCACTCATTCACGCGCGCGGCCTGACCAAGCGGTTCGGGGCGTTCACCGCGGTCGATGCGGTCGATTTCGATGTTGCGCCGGGCGAGGCGTTCGGGTTCCTCGGTCCGAACGGCGCCGGCAAGACCTCCACGATGCGGATGATCGGCTGCACCTCACCGGCGAGCGGCGGCACCCTCAGCGTGTTGGGCATGGACCCCGACACGCAGGGGCCGGAGATCCGGGGCCGGCTGGGCGTGGTCCCCCAGGCAGACACGCTCGACGAAGAGCTGACGGTTCGCGAGAACCTCGTGATCTATGGCCGGTACTTCGGCCTCAGCCGGTCTGAGTGCGGGCGCCGCGCGGACGAACTCCTCGACTTCGCACAGCTGACCGAGCGCCGTGACAGCCGAGTCGAGCCGCTGAGCGGCGGCATGAAGCGGCGACTCACGATCGCCCGCGCCCTGATCAACGAACCGGACATGCTCCTGCTCGATGAACCGACGACGGGCCTCGACCCACAGGCCCGACACCTCCTCTGGGATCGCCTTTACCGGCTCAAGCAGCGCGGCGTCACCCTCGTCCTGACGACGCACTACATGGACGAGGCAGAGCAGCTGTGCGATCGCCTCGTCGTCATGGACAAGGCAAAGATCGTCGCGGAGGGTTCGCCGCGAGCCCTGATCGACCAGTACAGCACCCGGGACGTCGCCGAGCTGCGGTTTCCGGTAGGTGTTCAGGAGACGCTGGGTGACCAACTCGATGGCCTGGCCGATCGCATCGAGCACCTGCCCGACCGGCTGCTTCTCTATGCCAACGACGGTGAAGCCGTGGCCGTCGCGGTTCATGATCGCGGCCTGCGGCCCGAGACCGTCCTCGTTCGCCGGTCCACCCTCGAGGACGTCTTCCTCCGGCTGACCGGCCGGACACTGGTCGACTGACGGGCCCCGCGTGACCGCCCTTCCGCGCGAGGACGTGCCGTCGAATGTCAGGCCCGCTCCGCCGTCCGCGCTCGCCGCCGCCGGCCGGGTGTTCGAGCACCGGCTGTACCAGTACCGGCGCTCGTACCGCGGGTCGATCTTCACGTCATTCGTGAACCCGACGCTGTTCCTGCTCGCCATGGGCATGGGCCTTGGCAGTTACGTGAACGCCCAGAGCCCAGACGCCTTCGGCAGGGTGCCCTACCTCCATTTCCTCGCACCGGGGCTGCTCGCTGGGTCGGCGATGCAGGTCGCAATCTTCGAATCGACCTTTCCGGTGATGATCGGGCTCGTCTGGCGTCGGATCTTCCACGCGATGTACGCGACTCCGATCG
>JANMNF010000261.1:0-4729 GCA_031373765.1 Chloroflexota bacterium | reverse complement strand
GACCTTCCGCTGGAGTCACCCGACCTCGACGGGCTGCTCGACCGGATGACCGGTGCGCCAACCGCGCCGCTCGTCGTCACGCTCGCCGGCCTCCGAAATGCCGAGCGGGGCGAAACGAGAGGAGTCGCCGCAGCGATACTGGACTGGGCGCCCCCGCATCGGGACCGCGACGCGTTCCGTGTCGCCGTCACGGAAGCGCGGGACCGCCTCGCGAGCCTGCGCCGTGATGACGCAGCCCTGTCACTGGCGACCGTTCACGGCACGAAGGGTCTCGAGTTCGATCATGTCGCGGTCATCGGGCTTGATGCCGGCCGCTTCCCGAGCGCTCGGTCAATCCAGGATGCCGAAGATCCGGAGCGAGCCCTCGAGGAGGAACGTCGTCTCGCGTACGTCGCGTGGACGCGCGCGCGCCGGACGCTCACCCTCTCCTATGACCCGGCCGCGCCATCCCAGTTCCTCCTCGAGGCGTTCGATGTAGAGGAACTGGGGATCGTGGCGTAGGATCGCGGCATGTCCCAGCTTCCAGCGCTCGGTCCCCGCGGTGAGGGCTGGGTGATCCTGCAACTCATCGTCCTGGGCCTGATCGGCCTTGCCGGTCTGACCCTGTCAACGCCGGAGCCGGATTCGTGGAGTTCGGCTGGCACGGTCGCCGGGACGCTCCTCTTGCTGGCCGGGGCCGCGCTCGGTCTCGCCGGAGTCTCAGGGCTCCAGGGCGGCGATGCGCTCACGGCGGTACCTAGGCCGCGCGACGAAGCAACGCTAGTCGAGACCGGGGCGTTCGGACTGGTCCGCCATCCGATCTACGGGGCGCTGATCCTGGGCTCGATTGGCTGGGCGCTCCTGCGCGGGTCGCCTGCGGCCCTCGCCTTCACCGCGCTCCTGTTCGTCGTCCTCGACCTGAAGCGCCGCCGGGAAGAACTGATGCTGATGGAGCGCTACCCGGGGTATGCCGCCTACCGCACGCGGACTCGTCGCTTCATTCCCTGGATCTGGTAGCGGGCCGCGCCCGGTTCCAGGGCCGGCTGAGTGGCCGCGACGTGCCGGTGCCACTCGGCGACTGCGGCTCAGCGGTCGCGCGGCGAACCCCGCTCGCTCTCGTAGCGGTGCATCTCCCAGCGCGCGATGAGCTTCAACAGCCGATCAATCGCGACGAGGAACGGCTCCGTCGCTGACGCTGGCAAGGTGTCTCGGATCGAATCCTTGACCCCGAACGCCGCTCGCCCCGCCCGCGCCGATGCCCTGAGCGCCGGGATCGGGTCATCCCGAAATCGATCCGGCATAGCCCCGAGGTAACGGACCCAGCGGGCAGATCCGGCCGCAACAGCAGCGGCCAGCAGCTGGTCGGCGGCACGAGCCGCGGTAAGAGCGGCGGCATCGATCTCGGGCGTTTCGTGCCGCGGAAGCACGGGCTCGCGCTCAGCCACGACCGCGAGCCGCAACCGCCTCTCGCCGCTTCGATGAGGCCCCCTTCGCGCCCGCGGCCCCCTTCGGACCGGCGGCACTATTCGCGCCGGCAGCACCATTCGCACCCGCGCCACCATCCGACCCGGCAGAGCGGCCGGCCGTCGCCCGACGCCGACCAGCCTCCTCTGCGAACGTGACATCTGACAACGGAACGAGCGGCTCGCCTCGGAGCACCCGTGCCAGGTACTCGCCCGTTGCCGAGCCCGGTGTCGCGGCGACATCCTCGGGTGTGCCCTCGGCGATGATTCGCCCACCCCGCGCCCCGCCTTCCGGCCCGAGGTCGGCGATCCAGTCCGCGGTCTTGATGACATCGAGGTTGTGTTCGATAACCAGGACCGTGTTTCCGGCGTCGACGAGGCGATGCAGCACCTGGAGGAGCTTTTCGACGTCGGCGAAGTGCAGGCCTGTCGTCGGCTCATCGAGGACATACAGGGTCTTGCCGGTCGCTCGCTTGGAGAGCTCGGTCGACAGTTTGACCCGCTGGGCCTCGCCGCCGGACAGCGTCGTGGCCGGCTGCCCGAGGTGGACGTAGCCGAGGCCCACGTCATTGAGCGTTCGCAGCTTGGCGGCGATCGACGGCACGGCCCCGAAGAACTCCACGGCCTCCGCGACCGTCATCTCGAGAACGTCGGCAATCGACTTGCCCTTGTAGTGGACCTCGAGCGCCTCCCGGTTGTAGCGCTTGCTCTTGCAGACCTCGCAGGGGACGTAGACGTCGGGCAGGAACTGCATCTCGATCTTGATGATCCCGTCGCCCTTGCAATTCTCGCAGCGCCCGCCCTTCACGTTGAACGAGAACCGGCCCGGTGAATAGCCGCGGACGCGGGCCTCAGGGGTGGCCGCGAACAGCTCCCGGATCGTGCCGAACAGGCCCGTGTACGTCGCGGGGTTGGAGCGGGGCGTTCGACCGATCGGGCTCTGGTCGATCTCGATGATCTTGTCGATGTGCTCGGCGCCCTCGAGCGCGTCATGTGCCCCGGGCGTGGAGCGGGCGCCGTGCAGCTCGCGTGCCAGGGCCCGATAGAGGACTTCGGTCACGAGCGTGGACTTGCCGCTCCCCGAGACTCCGGTTACGGCGGTGAAGGTCCCGAGGCGCACGGACAGGTCCACGTTCTGCAGGTTGTGCGCCCGGGCGCCCCGGACCGTGAGGTAGCGGCCGTTGCCGGTGCGACGAACCTCCGGGATCGGCACCATCCGCTCGGCCCGAAGGAAGGCTCCGGTGATGGACCGCGGTTCGGCGAGCACGTCCTCGATCGGCCCGTTGGCGATGATCTCGCCGCCGTGCTCCCCTGCCCCGGGCCCGATGTCGATGACCCAGTCGGCCGTCCGGATCGTCTCTTCGTCGTGCTCGACGACGAGGACCGTGTTGCCGAGGTCCCGCAGTCGCGTCAGCGTGGCGATCAGCTTGGCGTTGTCCCGCTGGTGCAGGCCGATCGACGGCTCATCGAGGATGTAGAGCACGCCCATGAGGGTCGTCCCGATCTGGGTCGCGAGCCGGATCCGCTGTGCCTCGCCGCCGGACAGGGTCTGGCTCGTCCGATTGATGGTCAGGTAGTCGAGCCCGACATCCACGAGGAACCCGAGGCGTGCACGGATCTCCTTGAGCAACTGGTAGGCGATGGTCCGCTCTCGCTCCGAGACCCGGTCTGCGAGATCCTCGGACCAGGCGAAGGCATCCGTGATCGAGAGATCGGACACGGTAGAGATATCGCGCCCGTCCACGGTCACGGCCAGTGCCTCGGGGCGCAGTCGCTTGCCGTTGCACTTCGGGCAGGGCTTCTCGACCATGTATTTCTCGAGTTCGTTCTTGATGAACTCGGATTCGGTCTCCCGGTACCGTCGCTCAAGGTTGGTGATGGCACCTTCGAACGCGGCCACGTACGAGTTCTCGCCGCGTTCGTGCTTGTATCGAATGACGACCTTCTCGTCCTTCTTGGCGTAGAGCAGGTAGTCGACGGCCTCGGTCGGCAGGTCCCGGATCGGCGCCGCGGGGTCCCAGCCATGCGACTGGAAGACCGCCTCGGTGATCTTCATCCGCCACGAAGCGTCAGTCGGCATCCCGTTCGCCCTGACGGCGCCGGTCAGCACGCTCTTCGATCGATCCGGGATCACGAGTTCAGGATCGATCTCCAGGCGCGTCCCGAGTCCCGTGCAGGTCGCGCAGGCGCCGTGCGGCGAGTTGAACGAGAAACTGCGTGGTTCAAGTTCATCGATCGTCGTCCCGTCATATGGACAGGAGTAGCGCTCCGAGAACCGCCGCTCCTCGAAATCCGGGGCCTCGTCCTCGCGAGAAGCCGCGGCGATCAGGACGACCCCTTCGCCGAGGCGAAGCGCCGTTTCGATGGAATCAGCCAGTCGCGGCGCATCAGGGTCCGGTAGTGCTTCGCCGGTCGATGGGTCGATCGGGCGGCCATCGTCGTCGATCGCCCAGCCCTCGGGAGCCTCCGCCCGGCGGACGATGTAGCGGTCGACCACGACCTCGATCGTGTGGCGCTTGTACTTGTCCAGGGTCGGCGCTTCGCTGAGATCGTAGGTCCGCCCGTCGACCCGGACGCGGACGAAGCCCTGCTTGCGGGCCGTCTCGAAGACGCGATCGCCCTCGGTCTTGCGGTCCTTGATGAGTGGGCCCAGCACCAGGAGCCGCGTGTCTTCCGGCATCGCCAGGACCTGGTCCACGATCTGCTGGACGGTCTGGCGTTCGATTTCGCGACCGCAGTTCGGACAGTGCGGATGCCCGATGCGGGCGAATAGAAGGCGCAAGTGGTCGTAGATCTCGGTCACGGTGCCGACGGTCGACCTCGGGTTTCGACTCGCGCCCTTCTGGTCGATGGAGATGGCCGGCGACAGCCCATCGATCTGGTCAACATCGGGCTTTTCCATCTGCCCGAGGAACTGACGGGCATAAGCGCTCAGGCTCTCGACATACCGGCGTTGGCCCTCGGCATAGATCGTGTCGAAGGCAAGGCTCGACTTGCCGCTCCCGGACAACCCGGTGATCACAACCAGCCGGTCGCGCGGGAAATCCAGGGTCACGTTCTTGAGGTTGTGTTCGCGCGCGCCGCGAACCACGATCCGATCGAGAGGCACGTGCGAAGTGTAGCCGATCGATGCCAAACCGAACAGGCGTTCACGATGTCGGCTGGGCTACCGCGTCGTGCGGATCGCCTCCAGCCATGCGCCGTAGTGGATCGCGAATGCCGGCGGCAGCGGATCCGGCGTGAACAGCCAGTCCCGATGTTCGTACGTTCGATCACCGACGATCTCG
>JANMNF010000259.1:0-4401 GCA_031373765.1 Chloroflexota bacterium | reverse complement strand
CCGACCGGCGCACCTGGCCAATCGGCGCGCTTGCCGCGGCGCGCTCGAGCGGGCCCAGGCTCGGCGCGAGCAATCCACGGGGCCCGAGATCGTGCGCACACGCCAACTGCTTGGGCTCAGGTCAGCCCTTCTCGCTCGATGTAACCGCGCCGATCTGTTGCATGAACCCGAGCATGTCGACGTTGCCGTGCTCTTCGGCGATGAACCCATCCACGAATCGTTCCACGTCGATGCCCGAGATCTCGATCTCGCGGTTCGTCGCAGCGGTGCCGAACCAGTCGCCCCGATGCGTCCCTCGCCCGGTCCATCGCACGACGACCTTGTCGTCCTCGGCGACGACATCGTCGATCGTGGCGCGCCAGTCCGGAAATGCCAGGTACAGCGCCGTGGCGAATTCCTGGAGTGCATCGAGCGTCGGCCCGGCGGCGTAGAACCGCGAGGCGGCCGGGATATCGCCGCGTCCCCAGACCTCGTCGAAGAGGCGGTAGATGGCGGCCTTGTTCGCATCAACCGACATGTCGTCCCCTTCTTTGCTCGCGTAGAAGTGGCGCTTCAGGCCTCACTTGATCCTACGCGGCGGAGCACTGGCCCGGGTCCCGCCCCGCGTCCACCGCGCCCCCGCGCCCCCGCGCCCGCCGCGCCCCCCCCCGCGCCCCGGCCCAAGGGGAGTGCCGGCCCGAAGCTGAGGACCCACGCGCGCGGCCACTCCCCCACTCCCTCTACTCGAGGTAGTCCTTGAGCTTGCGGCTGCGGGACGGGTGGCGGAGCTTGCGGAGGGCCTTCGCCTCGATCTGGCGGATGCGCTCGCGGGTCACGTTGAACTCCTTGCCGACTTCCTCGAGGGTGCGGGCACGCCCGTCCTCAAGGCCGAAGCGGAGCTGGAGTACCCGTCGCTCGCGACCCGTGAGCGAGTCCAGAACAGCCTCGACCTGCTCCTTGAGGAGCTGATGCGACGCGGCCTCGGCCGGGGCCAGGGCACCTCGATCCTCGATGAAGTCGCCGAGGTGGGAATCCTCCTCCTCCCCGATCGGCGTCTCGAGGGACACGGGCTCCTGGCTGACCTTGATGATCTCGCGGACCTTCTCCGGCGTGACCTGGACCTCCTGGCCCTTGGACATCGCCTCGGCGATCTCCTCAACCGTTGGCTCGCGGCCGAGTTCCTGGAGCAGCTGTCGCGAAACGCGGATCAGACGGTTGATCGTCTCGACCATGTGAACCGGGATCCGGATGGTCCGGGCCTGGTCCGCGATGGCGCGGGTGATCGCCTGGCGAATCCACCACGTGGCGTAGGTCGAGAACTTGAAGCCCTTCTCGAAGTCGAACTTCTCGACGGCGCGAATGAGCCCGATGTTGCCTTCCTGGATCAGGTCCAGGAACGACATGCCTCGCCCGATGTACTTCTTGGCAATCGACACGACCAACCGCAGGTTGGCCGAGGTCAGCTGCTCGCGCGCGTCGCGCCCGATGCGGACCAGCTCGCCCTTGCGGTGCGCAAGCTTGGTGTTGAGCGGCACTTCGGGGTCGTGGCCCATGAGCTTGAATAGCTCGTAGTCCCGGCCCGCCTCGACCCAGCGCTGAAGCGCGGGGAACGAAACCTCGTCACGGGTCCAGTCGTAGATGGCGCGGAGTCCGACGTTGTCACGGGAATCGAGGTCCCCGTTGTGAACCGCGAAGTACGCCCAGTCGAGCAGCGTGAGGAAGGCCTCGGCCGGGGTCGGCGCACCCTCGGCACCCGCGAGCGCCTCGCCGTACGTCGCGAGATGCTTCCGGGCTTCCTTGAGCAGATGTGTCGTGCCCTCGGACTGGACGTCGCGCCCGGCCTTGATCAGGTGGAAGTCCGGCGGCGGGACCAGGAGGTCGGCCGCGTCCTCGTGCGAGACGGCGTCGCGGACGAGCCGATGCGCCTCCTCGCCGAGCGGCAGTCGATGCTGCGGCTTGAGCGTCCGCGTCTTCGTTTCGGTGTTGTGGGTCGTCCACTCGTGGAGGGAGACGATGCCCTTCCACGGCTCGTCGACGAGCTGCTCACCGAGCTCGATCGCCTTGGCCAGGACGACCTCTTCCTCGGCGGTCAGCAGGGCGACCTTGCCGATCTCCTTGAGGTACATCCGGACGGGATCGTCGATCCCGATCATGTCTGCGGACAGTGCCTCGAGCTCCTCCGCGGTCGGCTCCTCAAGCTCGGACGCGTTCAGCCTGGAGGGCCCGTCGAGGGGCAGCTTCGGATCCAGCAGTTTGGTGCTGTCCGGGACAACCTCGACGGTCACGTCGTCGTCATCACCACCGACGATGGGATCGTCTTCGTCATCGTCGTCATCGTCGTCATCGTCGCGCTTGGAGTGGATGCCGGCGAGCTTCGCCTCTTCCATGTCGGCCTTGCCACGCCGTGGGCGGGTCAGTACGGCTTCGACGAGTTGCTGATCGAGCGGGTCAACGGGCATGAGTTGTGCATCCTCCTGTGGACGATTGCGGTTGCTGGGTGGTCATGGACTGCGTGAATTGGTGGTTCATGGCGTTGCAGCCGGGGTCGGTCCAGGCGCACCGTCGGCCGGGCTGGCGGCGCCATCGGCAGGCTTCGAGGCACGATCGGCGGGCCGGGTGAGCAGATGGGTCTGGTCCCGGCGACGATGCAATGAGAGGCGCTGATCGTTGATCGCCTGGCTCTGCTGGAGCAGTCGCCCGGCGGTCTCGCGATCGCCCTCCTGCTCGGCCTCGGCAATGGCGCCCTGCGTGAATTCGGAGCGCTCGTCGAGCGCGCGCTCCTCCAGATCGATGATCAGTCGTTCGATCTCATAGGTGATGTCGGTCTGGCTCAGGGTTCGTGGATTCGGCTCCAGGCGGGCGACGAGGGCCTGCGCGAGCGCCGCGGTCTCCGGATCCAGGCCCTGGACGAGCGCCGTGAGGCTGAACGGCGGATGGACACCGTTGTCGT
This sequence comes from Chloroflexota bacterium, assembly GCA_031373765.1. Classification (GTDB taxonomy): domain Bacteria; phylum Chloroflexota; class Limnocylindria; order Limnocylindrales; family CSP1-4; genus UBA5189. The sequence continues at coordinate 1,472 of JANMNF010000259.1, read as the reverse complement.
CCGGTTCCCGGGCGATGACGATGGCTCGGAACAGCTCCCGCGCCACGGTGTTGGGCAGGCGGTCCGGGCCGATCGATTCGGTGATCTTGATCTGGACCTCGGGCACGAGGAGGAGGAGCCGGAGCAGCTCCTGCTCCTGGGGCAGGACGCCACGAAGGATGTCGCCGACGCGCAGGGCATCGGGCGAAGCGGTCACGCTTTCCACGCTGATGCGACTCGGCGCATCACTGCCGCTCCGGCCCGCTGACGGCAGGCCCGTCGCCGAACGTCCGCTTCGCAGCACTTCGAGGAGCACCCGCTCCTCAACCCCGGAGACCTGCCGGACCCGCTGGAGCCAGGCATCGCGCATGACCGGGTTCGGGACCGCGCGGATCGTCGGAATCAGGGCATCGACGAAGCGCGCCTTGCCGCCGGGCGTCTTGAGATCGAAGGCCTTGGTGTAGGTGTCGATGAGGTAGTCGACGATCGGTTGGGCCATGCGGACCTCCTCGCGCCATCGGTCGGGCGTCTCGCGCAGGACCTCATCCGGGTCCTTGTCATCCGGCAGGCGGACGACGCGGACCTCGTCCAGCTCGACGCCAGATTCGGTGGCCGCGAGCTGGCCGATGAGGCTCTCGAGCGCCTGCACGCCGAACGTTCCGGCCTTCTGGCCGGCGGCATCGACGTCATAGGCGAGAGCGATCTTCTTGGCGTAGCGCGTCAGCAGCGCGACCTGTCCGGGGGTCAGCGCGGTTCCGAGCGACGCGACGACATTGTCGAAACCGGCCTGATGCGCCATCAGGGCATCGGTGTAGCCCTCGACGATCACGGCCTGACCGGACCTGCGCATGGGGCCCTTGGCCTTGTCAATGAGGTAGAGCGTCCGGCTCTTGTCGAACAGCGGCGTGGCCGGCGAGTTGAGGTACTTGGGGCCCGTGTCGCGCGGGTTGCCCTGGGCGTCCTTGCCCTCGACGCCAAGGATGCGGCCACCCAGCCCGACCGCGGCACCGTTCTGGTCACGGATCGGGAACAGGACGCGGCCGCGGAACCGATCGATCACGCCGACGCCACGTCCGGCCGACCGACCCTGCGACGCGAGGCCGACCTCGACGAGCTCCTCGGGCTTGATCCCGCGCTTCTCGACGAGGCGGCGGCTCATGGTGTCCCAGCGATCGGGCGCCCAGCCGAGTTGCGCGACTTCGATGGTGGCGTCCGTGAAGCCCCGAGCGCGGAGGTAGTCGAGGGCGGGCGCCCCGAGCGTCGTCGCGGTCAGGACCTGGTGGTAGAACGCGATCGCGGTCTCGAGGATGTCGCGCAGGCGCGCTCGATGGGCATCTTCGCGCTTGGTGCGCTCATCGATCTCGACGCCGGCCCGATCCGCGAGGGTCTTGAGGGCTTCGGGGAAGGGCACGGAATCGCGCTGCATGACGAAGCTGAAGATGTCGCCGCCAAGGCCGCAGCCGAAGCACTTCCAGGAATCGCGGGCGGGCGTG
>JANMNF010000257.1:0-3947 GCA_031373765.1 Chloroflexota bacterium | reverse complement strand
GCTGCCTCCCGTAGGAGTCTGGGCCGTGTCTCAGTCCCAGTCTGGGTGATCGTCCTCTCAGACCACCTACCGATCGTCGCCTTGGTGAGCCGTTACCCCACCAACGAGCTAATCGGACGCAGGCCCCTCCCGAAGCGCCTTACGGCTTTGCTGGTACGAATGAACGTACCGGCACATGCGGTATTAGCCACCCTTTCGGGCAGTTATTCCCCACTTCGGGGCAGGTCACCCACGCGTTACTCAGCCGTCCGCCACTAACGATCAAGGCAAGCCTCGATCGTCCGTTCGACTTGCATGTCTCATGCACGCCGCCAGCGTTGATCCTGAGCCAGGATCAAACTCTCCGAAAATGCACAGCCTTGCGGCTGCGACTTTATCCGAGGGTTTGACCGCTCGCACATCCGTTTTGTTGTTCCGGATTTCCTACCACTCTTCAGTTGTCAAGGTGCAGCACCCGAGGCGCGACGGCGACCGGCGCAGACCGCCAATGATGCGGCTTTTTGGCCGGGCCGTCAAACCCACGGATTACCGACCCGGGACCGGCTGGCCCGGGGTCGACATTGCCTGGTTCCAGGCGACGATCGCGAATGGTAGGCGCGTGCCGGCGACCCGTCAAACCCATCCTCGGCGCCACATTCCGGCGCCATGACTCAGATCGGGCTGGTCTCGACCACGAGGATGAACGCAGCTCCTGACAGCCAGGCCAACAGGCCGAGCTCGACGGACGGGGTGGCACCGAACACGACCGTTCCGACCCCATAGATGAGCAAGCCCAGTAGCGCCGCCGCCAGCGCCTTGACCAGACGCAGTGCGATCTCCGCGCCAAGCTGACTCACGCCACGGGCTCGCTGATCGAGCGTCGGCCCTGGAGCGCCCGGATGAGCGTGACCTCATCGGCATACTCGAGGTCTCCGCCCACGGGAATGCCGCGCGCGATCCGGGTCACGGACCCGACGTTGCCGTGGAGGCGTTCATCGAGATACATCGCCGTTGCCTCGCCCTCGAGGGTGGGGTTCGTCGCAATGATGACCTCGACGAACGGCGTGCCTTCGCGGGTGGCCTGATCGACCCGCTCGAGCAGCTCCCGGATCCGCAGACGATCCGGACCGATGCCGTCGATCGGCGAGATCGCCCCATGGAGGACGTGGTACATGCCCCGGAAGACGCCCGTTCGTTCGAGGGCCAGGACGTCGAGGGGCTCCTCGACCACGCACAGGCGGAGCGTGTCGCGGCCACCGTCCCGACAGATCGGGCAGCGGGGTGCGTCGCTGATGTTGAAGCAGACCTCGCAGAACACGACCTGCTCACGCACGGCAATCAGGGCTGCGGCAAGCGTGCGCGCCTCGGCATCCTGGGCGCGGAGCAGGTGGTAGGTCAGTCGCTGCGCGGTCTTCGGGCCGATCCCGGGCAGGCGATTGAACGCCTCGATCAGGCGCGCGACGGGCTCGATGAGGGGCGTTACCACGGCGTCTAGCGGCCCAGCAGGCCGCCCAGGCCGGCACCGAGTCCACCGGTCACGGCACCCATCTTCTGTTCTGCCACCTTGCGGGACCCATCGAGGGCATCGTTGATCGCCGCGACCACGAGGTCCTGGAGCATCTCGACATCGGCAGGGTCAACCGCCGAGGGGTCGATTGTGACGGACCGGATTTCCTGCTTCCCGGTCACGACGACGCGGACGACGCCGCCCCCAGCCGAGCCTTCGACTTCGGTGACGGCCAGTTCTTCCTGGATCCGTGCCATGTCCTGCTGCATCTGCATCGCCATGCGCTGCAGGTTTCCCATGCCCATCGATCTGCTCCGCTTCCGAACTGGTTGATGGATCCAGTCTGGCGGATGGGGGGATCCCCTGCTCGCCGGACGATCGAGGTGACGCCACGGGTCGGCCCGCGACTCCGGCAGCCGCCCTCAGCTGACTTCGGCGGCGTCCGGTTCGTCTGCCTCGAAGATCCGGCGGGCCTCAGCCAGGACGAAGGCCGCCTCCGCATCCGCAGGCAGGGCCGGGATGTTGTCCAGATTCGTCGCCACGCACCGTACGCCGACCGACTTCCCGAGGACGCCCCCAATCGATTCTTCGAGGATTGCTCGGCGCCGCTCCGCAACGTCGCGCAGGAAGCCCTGATCCTCCGGGAAGCCCAGGGTCACGACGTTGTTCTCGACGCTCATCGGCAGGCAGACGGCGATCAACGGCTTGGTCGGCGGATGCGCGCTCAGGCGTTTCACAATCTCGGGCCAGCTGTGGCGGAGCCGGTCGAGGTCGGACGTGCCATCTCCGCTGGCGGGCGTGGCACCAACGGCTGCGGGCATATCAGCAGGCGGGACCTTGGCGGGCGGCTCAGCAGCCTCCGGGGCCGCAGGCGGCGTCGCCACCGTCTCGGGTTGGGTCGCCGCGGATGGCGGCGGTGTAGCGGGCGGCTTCGTGACGGGTTCTGCGGCAGGCGCCGCGGGCGGCGGCGGTGTAGCGGGCGGCTTCGTAACGAGGGGCGGCATCGACGCGGATGCCACAGCCGGCCGAGTCGACGCAGCATCGCGGGGTGGATCAGGCCGGGCAGCCAGCGGGGCATCTCGTCGCGCGGCATCCGGGCGCGCACTGGCAACGGTCGGTCCGCCGGGACCCACCGCCTGCGGCGGCCTCGGACCCGGCTCCGATGATTGGAGTTCGCGTGGGTTCGGGAAGAGGGCAAGTTCGAGCTGGAGACGTAGGCCGCCGATGCCCGCTCGGTTGGGATCGATATCCCCGAGGCGCCGGGCGATGGCGACCGTGACCGCGATCGACCGTGGATCAGGACTGCCCGAGCCCGCGGCCGCACCCTGCGCGCCCGAGGCCGTTCCGGGCCCAACGAGCCCGGCGCGAACCAGTTCGACGAGCTGCTCGAGGAAGGCGCGGAGGTCCCGTCCGCGATCTTCGAGCTCGTCGAGGATCCTGACACCGGCGCCAACGTTGCCGTCGGCCATCGCGGTCACGAAGCCGTCGATCGCATCAGCGGGGGCGAGGCCGAGCAGGTCCCTGACGGTGGCCTCGTCGAGTCGGTCGCCGCCCGAGGCGAGGAGCTGGTCGAGCATCGATTCGGCATCGCGCATGCCACCCGCGGCAAGCCGGGCGATCAGCTGGATCGCGGAGGGCTCGGCAACGCGCCCGTCGCCCTCGAGGATGCGTCCAAGCTTGCCCTCGATTTCCGATGGCGAGAGGCGTCGGACATCGAAGCGCTGAAGCCTCGACAGGATCGCCGGCGGGAAGTCCTGCGGGTGCGTGGAGGCGAACATGAAGACGACGAAGTCGGGGGGTTCCTCGAGCGATTTGAGGAGGGCGTTCCAGGCATCTTTCGTGATCTGGTGGGCCTCGTCGAGGATGTAGACCTTGCGCTTGAGGTCGGTCGGGGCGTAGTTGATCCGCTCGCGAAGCTCACGGATGGCATCGATGCCGCGATTCGATGCGGCGTCGATCTCGATGAGGTCGAGGGCACGGCCCTCGCGGATCGCGACGCACGACGGGCAGGTGTCGCACGGGTCGCCGTCCTGGAGGTTCGTGCAGTTGATGGCCTTGGCGAGGATCCGGGCGAGGGACGTCTTGCCCGTCCCGCGCGGCCCGACGAACAGGATCGCGTGCGCGACGCGTCCGGTCCGAACCGCGTTCTGGAGTGTCTGGACGACGGCCGTCTGGCCAACGATCTGGGCGAACGTCTGCGCCCGCCAGCGTCGGTAGATCGCCTGGTGCGGGACGTCCGCGACGGGCGTTGCCGGGGCCGATGGGTTCGAAGTGCTCTTGGTCACGCGGCTCCTCGGGGGCGAGTGGCCTGTTCGATCAGTATGCCGTGCACCCCCTGTCGACCGAGCCACGCCCGGGCCCACCATCGAAGACGGCTCGGACCAGGCCGTTCCGCGGCACCCGGCGAAGATCGCTGAGTGCTGCTTCCTTCCGGACCTGACACGGTTCGCGAGTCGCCGCT
>JANMNF010000226.1:0-3085 GCA_031373765.1 Chloroflexota bacterium | reverse complement strand
GAGCGGCACAGCCACGCGTCGATCGCCCGCGTACTTCAGGTGATGGAGGGCCCGCCGAGTCACGCCGGTAAACCCGGTGCACCACTCGATCTGGGCGAGCGGCGCAGGTGTGTCACCGGGCATCCCGATCGGGACACCGGGTGGTCGATGGGCGCGGAGGTCCAGCACCGGCTCGCACTCCGCGCACAGCGCCATGCCCTCGCGGCCGCACCCGGCGCACGCCGATGGCAGGGCAAGGTCCAGGGCCCGGCCGGTCATGGTGCTGATTCCCCGCACGACGCGCTCGAGAGTCGACATCGACCGATCATCGGCCGGACGGCATGTCCAGCGATCACGGCGCGATCAGCCCGGAATTACGCCGCGGCTACCCGCAGGTCCTCGGTGACCCGTCGGGCCTCGGTATGCCTGCTCAACGGGACGATCGCAAGCAGGAGGCTCAGGGAGTTGGCCCAGAGGGTCGGGTTCGCGACAAGGATCGCGATGACGAGGGCGATTTCGCCTCCCCGCCCGCCGCGTCGCCCGGCAAGGGCCGCCAGGATGACCCCGGCACCAAGTCGGGCCGAGTACGGGATGCCGAACCAGCCTGCGGCGTCCGAACCCGCCCGCCCCGTGGCGATCTCGAGGAAGCCCAACCACACAGCCGGGGCCACGGCGAAACTGATCGCCACGACCGCAAGACTGGCGATGCCGACCATCGCTGCCTCGCGCCAGCGCCCCGCTGCCAGCAGATAGACCGGGCCGACGAGCGGTCCGATCTTGATCGCCACGGCGGGGATCCAGAAGGCCCACGAACGGCGGAGCGCCAACACGGTCAGCACGGCGATCAGGAGGTGGACATTCCTGACTCGCAACTCGAGAGCCACCGGAAGGAAGGCGACCAGCGCAAGCGCCACGAACACGTTGCGACCTGCCAGCCACCATACGCAGGCGACGACGAGGACGGTCCAGGCGACGCTGAAGACGGAAGCCGGTACGAAGAGCGTGAGTGGAGCGAGGACCTGGGCCAGAACCGGCGGATACCAGTATGCAAATGGCTGGTTCGCAGGAGCGCCGGGGTCGTACAGCGGCTCCCCCGCGACGAGGCGTTGAGCCGCGGTCCAGTAGGCGTGCTCATCTCCGAACTGCGGCCACCACATCACTGCCACGACGGCGAGCAGGGCCGCCCCGATAGCAGCGGCAAGGATGAGGGCCGGTGACGGCCGAGCCCAGCGGGTGGTGTTGATCACGAAATGCTGATTCGGTCCCCCGGCGCCGTACCGGACGCTTCGATCGCTCCGACAGGCAACTCCAGGCACCCGTCCGCACCTCGAATGAGCGGAACGAGGCCCAACCAGGGCTTCACGGCGCGCCGTGCCGCAAGGACCTCACGGGTTCCGTCCCCGCCGGGCTTGCCGAGGAAGACAGCATCGATCGCGAAGCGCATGAAAAACATGTGGATCCCGTTCGTCCCGGTCAGCCAGAGCCCGAATCCCTGCTCGATCGACGGACGGGCCATCAGGCCCATGAACCGCGCCCAGAGGGTGTCGGCGACCTCGACCCGCTCGGCAAGGACCGAATTGCGCGTCAGGTTGTGCGCGATCACGGGCGACCTACTGGTTTACCGCGCCGAGGTTGCCGATGATCAGGATGATGGCCGGCCCGAGGATGACGACAAACAGCGACGGGAAGATGCAGCCGACCAGCGGGAAGAGCATCTTGATCGGCGCCTGGGCGGCCTGCTCCTCAGCCCGCTGGCGACGCTCGATGCGCAACTGCTCGGACTGGACCTGGAGGACCTTCGAGATCGACACGCCGAGCTGCTCGGCCTGGATGATCGCGCCGACGAAGTTCGTCAGTGGCTGGACCTCGGTCCGGGGAATGATGTCCCGCAAAGCCTCGCGGCGGACCTTGCCGACGCGGACCTCGGCGAGGGCCCGACGGAACTCGTCGATCAATGGCCCTTCCATCTTCTCGACGACCTTGCCGAGCGCGGCGTCGAAACCGAGGCCGGCACGAACGGAAATTGTCAGCAGGTCGAGGGCATCGGGGATCTGGAGCAGGATCGCCTTCCGGCGCGCCTTGACCTTGCCCCCCAGCCAGAACTCCGGAAAGATGTAGCCGAAGCCGAGCCCGACGGCACCGAACGCGATACCGCCGAAGATGTTCTGGCCGATGAGGCCGAGGACCACGAACATGATGCCGGCCACGACGATCGACGAGATGGCCTTGATGCCCAGCCAGTCGGCCGTCCGCATGTCGCCGGGATTGCCGGCCAGCGCGAGACGCTTCTCGGTCCGCTCCGTGAGGCTGGTTGATGTGCTTCGGGAGACCTTCGCCGAGATGCGGGCCGCCAGGGGCTTGACCGTCCGATCGAAGAAGGGAAGCTGGAGCTCCATCTCCTCGAGGGTTCGCGCCTGGCTCGCTCCGAGCTGGGTCAGCCGGGCTTGTACGGGATCAACCGGCCCGCCGCTCGAGATCCCATAGGCGATCAGGATGATGGCCAGGGCGGCGACGATGGCAACGATCAGCGGGAGGGGTAGGGGCATCGCGCTAGACCTCGATGTCCACGATCTTCTGGATCGCGAAGAAGCCGATCATCATCATCAGGACGCCGAAGCCCAGGATGAGGATGCCGGCGGGCAGGCCGCCGATCGCCACCTTATCGTCGAACATCGGATCGAAGAAGGTCGGCGCGGCGAGATAGATGAACCCGGCCAGGCCGAAGGGCAGGAGCCCTACCACGTAGCCGGACAGGCGCTGCTGGGCCGTCAGGGTGCGAATCTCGCCCTTGATCCGGACCCGCTCGCGAATGGTGAACGCGATTGAGTCGAGGATTTCGGCGAGATTGCCACCGACGGAGTGCTGGATGTTGATGGCCGTGGCCATCAGTTCGAAGTCGTCCGACTTCATGCGGCGAACCATGTTCTCCATCGCCGTGTCGAATGGGAGCCCGAGGTTGACCTCGCGGATGACGCGACCGAATTCCGTCGCAACCGGCGGTCGTGATTCGCGGACCACCAGCTCGATGGCCTGGAGGAACGAGGAACCGGCCCGGAGCGCGTTGGCGATGAGTGTGATGGTGTCCGGGAGCTGCTTGTTGAAGGCA
>JANMNF010000194.1:0-26813 GCA_031373765.1 Chloroflexota bacterium | reverse complement strand
TGAACCAGAGTCCGATCGAGGCGTTCACCGCGATCCAGGTCGGGGCCAGGAGCAGCACGTGCGAGCTCCTGATGAGGCTGAGGTACCGCCCAAGCGCGTTGTCACTCGCGGGACGCGGCGCCGGCATGGCATCGGCGGAGGCCACCCCGTATCGGTAGATCAGGAATGACCCGACATAGACGAGCGCATTGAGCAGGAAGGCGTTGGCGCCGATCGCCTTGAACAGGAGCGGCGCGACGATGAACCCAGCTCCGAGCCCCGCGAGCGTGGCGCCTTCGAAGCGAGCCGAGGCCTTGCCCCGGAGTCCCTCGTCGCCGGCAGTCGCGAGCGCGATGAACCCGAGAATCGCCGGCACCGACGCGGCCGTGGATGCCCCCTCCAGGATTCGCGTCCCGGCAAGGACGCCCACGTGCGTTGTCAGCGCGGTGAGCACGACGGCAACGGCCCCGAACGCGGGCCCGAAGAGCATCACCCGGTGGTGGCCCAGTCGGTCAGCGAGGACACCAAAAATCGGCGACAGGACCAGTTCGGCGAGATAGAAGGTGGCTGCCAGCAAGCCGACCACCTTGGCATCGATCCCGCTTGTTCCGGACGTCGAAAGGTCGGCGAGGTAGAAGGCCAGCATGGCCCCGGTCAGCCCCGTGCTGAAGCGCAGGGTGAAGGTGCCGAACAGGACCGCCCTGAGTGATCGTTCCATCTGGCGAAGGGTAGCGGGTCGCCCGCCGGAGATTCATGGATCCGCTCGGGCGCCGATTTTGGTATCCGGATCGTGATGTGACCCGTATCATCCCGACAACCCACACCGCGCCGCCGACCAGGCCCCAACAGGGAGGGAGACCCCGTGAGCCACGTCGCCATCATCACCGACTCTGCCTCAGACCTCGATCCTGCCTACGCCGCCGAACTCGGGATCGCGGTGGTGCCGCTGGTTGTGACGTTCGGTTCTGAGACCTTCAAGGCCGGCGTGGATCTTTCGACCGCCGAGTTCTGGCAGCGCATGACCGCGCCATCGGCCCCGTTCCCTACGACCGCCGCTTCGGCTCCCGGCGATTTCCTCACTGCCTATCAGGCGGCGTTCGAGGCCGGCGCCGATTCGATCGTCTCTATTCACGTTGCAGGGACGTTGTCCGGAACGATCAAGAGCGCGGAGATCGCGAAGGGGATGCTGCCTGGCAAGGACATCCGCATCGTCGACACGCTCGGCGCATCGATGTGCGAGGGACTCCTGGCCGAGCTGGCCGTGACGATGGCCAGGGATGGCTCGTCGGCCGAGCAGATCGCCGAGGTATGTGAGCAGCGGCGCGGCGACATCGCGATGATCGTGGCCCTCGATACCCTCGAATATCTGAAGCGCGGCGGGCGGATCAGCGGCGCCCAGGCCGCCATCGGGACACTGTTGTCGATGAAGCCGATCATCGAGGTCAAGGACGGCGCGGTCGCGACGCGGGACAAGGTCAGGACCCGCAGCAAGGCCCGCGAACGGGCGATCGAGATCATCGCGGCGCGTCCGATGGAACGGCTCTCTGTCCTCCATACCACCAATGCCGACGTCGAGGCCTTTCGCGATCAGCTCGTGGCCCACGCGATCGGTGGGATCGATCCCGCGAAGGTCAGCATCGAACTGGTCGGACCATCCGTCGGCCCGCACCTCGGCCCGGGATGCGTTGGAGCGGTTGTCCTCTACCGCCCGGAGTAGTCGCCTTCGACCCAGCGCCGCGAAGGACATGGTTGCGACAAGGTTGCGATCAGGGTGCCGTCGCGTGTCGGAAAGCCGAGCGCCCCGCTATACTCCGGACGCTTTCCGCGCGTGAGGCGTACCGCTGGTCGGACGCGCGTCGCGCACCGTGGGGTCGTCCGGGAGACGACTCAGCATTCGGTCCGGAGTTCGCCGGCCCGAGTCGGAGGAACTCCACTCACATGACCACCGAGCCCGCTACCGCCCCGGTCAATCCGTGGGCAGTTGCGCAGCAACAATTTGATCTGGCCGCCGAGCGCCTCGGCCTCGATGAGGGCATGCGCGCCGTCCTGCGCGAGCCGCGTCGTGAGTTGACCGTCCATTTCCCCGTTCATATGGACGATGGATCGGTCCGCGTCTTCACCGGCTATCGCGTCCAGCACAACCTGGGTCGCGGGCCCGCCAAGGGCGGCATTCGCTACCACCAGGACGTCTCCCGTGATGAGGTCAAGGCCCTCGCGATGTGGATGACCTGGAAGTGCGCGGTCGTCGGCATTCCGTACGGCGGCGGCAAGGGCGGCGTCATCGTCGATCCCAAGAAGCTTTCGATCCGCGAGGTCGAAGCGCTGACGCGCCGGTTCTTCACCGAGATCGAGATCCTGATCGGGCCCGAGAAGGACATTCCGGCTCCGGACGTCAACACGAACGCCCAGATCATGGCCTGGATGATGGACACCTATTCGATGCACGCCGGGTACACCGTACCGGGCGTCGTCACCGGCAAGCCCATCAGCCTGGGCGGATCCGAGGGCCGCAACGAAGCGACCGCTCGGGGCACTGTGTTCTGCATCATCGAGGCGGCTCGCCACCTCGGACTCGAGCTCAAGAAGGCTCGCGTCGCCGTGCAGGGCTTCGGCAACGCCGGCTCGATCGCCGCAACCCTCATCTCCGCCGAGGGGTCGACGGTCGTAGCGGTCTCGGACTCGACCGGCGGGATCCATAACGCCGCCGGCCTCGACATCGCCAGGGTCATCGCGTGGAAGAAGGAGCACGGCACGGTCCAGGGCTTCCCCGGAGCAATCGACGTTTCCAGCTCCGACGTCCTGACCGTTGACTGCGACATCCTGATCCCGGCCGCCCTTGAGAATCAGATCACCGCGGACAATGCCGACGACGTCAAGGCTCGGCTGATCGCCGAGGCCGCCAACGGCCCGACGACACCGGAGGCGGATCAGATCCTCTGGAAGAAGTCCAAGTTCATGATCCCCGACATCCTGTGCAACGCCGGCGGCGTCACCGTCTCGTACTTCGAGTGGGTACAGGATCTCAATCGAGACCACTGGAGCGAGGCGGTCGTCAACGAGAAGCTCAAGGAGATCATGGTCAAGGCCTTCACGTCGGTCCTGGCCATCGCTCGTCGCGAGCAGGTCGATATGCGGACCGCCGCCTATCTCCTGGCGGTCGAACGGGTGGCGGACGCGATGCAGATGCGAGGCCTCTACCCGTAAGCCTCGTCCCATCTGGCTCATCCCCGCGTTGGCGCCTTCGGTGCTGTCGCTCACGCACGTTTACGTGCGCTCGCTCCCGCGCCTCGCCGCCGCCTTGGGCTGAGCTCAGCTGAGACGGGGCATGGTTCTTCCGGCTCATCTGAAATCTGGTGCGTCGAGACCCCGGCAACCTCGGGGTCTCGCGATTCTCGGTGCTACCATCGCGGGCATGCTCGACCATGAAGAAAAGTTCCTGTTCAAGGAGGAAATCAGCCACCTCGCCAACGCGGTGGCTGAGCCCGGCACCCTCGACAACGTCGAGGATCTCCTGACCGACGTCATCACCAGTCCGCGCTTCGATTCCGAGGTGTTCACCCTGGAGCGAAGCCTCCAGGTGATGCTCGGCGCCCGTGCCGGGACGACGCTCGTCGGACTCCTCACGGTGGCCCCAGAGGTCTTCGACGAGGTCGCCGAGGTCAGGATCCCGCCCGAGGTTCACGAGCGACTCGTTGCATGGCGGGCGCGCTTCGGTCTCGCGATCGACAACGCCCTCAACTTCCTGAACAACCCGGACGGAATCCAGGGCCACAACTTCGCGACCCAGATCGCCCATGTGGACGAGCGCCGTGTGCTGCAGGGCCGGCTGACGCTGGTCCGCTACAACAACGAGCCTCAGTTTTTTGTGGCCGACTCGGTCGTCTTCCTGAGTCTCATCGCCGATGTAATGGATCGGTTGGGGCCGTACCTCGAGTCGGATGCCGTGGACGCCGAGCTCATGACGCGGCTCCGGGACGGCGTTCAACTGATCGAGCGCAAGACCACGGCGCACACCTGACCACGATCACGCGCAACAGGCCGGTCGCGCTGGGCCTCGGGCGCTGATGCGTCAGCTCTATCTCGCTGCCACGGGCCAGAACCGGGGCAAGACCACCACTTCGCTTGGGCTCCTCAACGGGTTCCTTTCGCGCGGCCTGCGCACCGGGTTCATGAAGCCGGTCGGCCAACGCACGGTGATCGACCACGGTGAACCGGCCGACGAGGACGCCGTGCTGATGCACGAAACCTTCGGACTGAGCGAGCCGTACAGCGTCATGAGCCCCGTCCACATCCCGCGGGGGTTCACGAAGGCGTACATCGCGGGCGAGGTGGTCGATGACCTCGGGGATCGGATCCTGCGCGCGCAGGCGCACTACCGCGACCACGATGTGCTCCTGATCGAGGGAACCGGGCACGCCGGTGTCGGGGCCGTCATCGGGCTTTCGAATGCGCGCGTCGCGGCGATGCTCGGGTCACCGACGGTCATCGTCAGTGAAGGCGGCGTCGGTCGGCCGATCGACGAGATCGTCCTGAATGCCGCGCTCTTCCGGGCCAACGGCGTAACGGTGGCCGGGGCGATCGTGAACAAGGTCGACATCGACGCGCAGCCGGGTATCGCCAAGGTGATCGCGAGTGGACTGGCGCCGTACGACATCCCGCTGCTCGGCGTTCTGCCCGTTCGACCGATCCTGTCCAACCCGACGCTCGAGATGATCCTTGAGGGCGTCCACGGCGAGGTCCTGCACGAGGGCCCCGATCTCGAGCGGGTCATCGACGGCGTCGCGGTGGGGGCCATGGAGCCCCGCCACATGCTGGAGCGGGTTGGGCCTGGCACCCTGGTCATCGTGCCGGGCGACCGAGAGGACGTGATCCTGACGCTCACGACCGCGCACCAGCTCGGGCTGGCGGGTCGCTCGAGGCAGAACGAGGAAGATCAGGACGCGACCCGAGCCATCACGGATGACCATGACGGTGCCGCAATCGGCCTGGTCCTGACCGGCGGGTACCGTCCGCGGCCCGCGGTCATCGATGCGATTCGGCGGGCCGACCTGTGCGCGACGCTCGTCGATGAAGACACGTACGCGGTTGCGTCCGAGGTCCACGACCTGTTGGTCAAGACGCACCCCGCAGACCTGGTCAAGATCGAGTTGATCAAGCAACTCGTCGCGGAAAACCTCGACGTCGATCGCATCTTCGAGGTCGCCAGCGAGCCACGGGTCTGAGCGTGCCCGTCCGTTGGGCCTCGCCGGCCCGGACCCGACGCTGTTGTCAGCCGAGCGGCTCGTTATCGATGAGGCGTGTCGTGCCGATCTCGACGGCGAGCGACAGGAGCGCGGGTCCGGCGGCGATCTCAAGTTCCTTGAGCGAGTCGGGCCCTGCGCACGAGACGTACTCGACCATCGCCAGCGGCTCTTCGGCAAGAACGTCGCGCATGATCGAGCGGAGCGTCTCGCCCGAGCGCTCGCCTGCATCCCAGGCCTCGCGTGCCGCACGCAGCGCTCGATGAAGAACCGGCGCGGCCAGGCGTTCCGCCGGCGCCAGGTGGACGTTGCGCGAGCTCATGGCCAGGCCATCGGGCTCGCGGATGGTCGGACACGCGATCACCTCGGTCGGAATCGCGAGATCGATCGCCATCCGTCGGATGACCGCCACCTGCTGGGCGTCCTTCTGGCCGAAATAGGCTTGCTCCGCGCGGACCAGCCCGAACAGGATGGCCACGACCGTCGCGACGCCATCGAAGTGGCCCGGTCGAGCCCTACCCTCCAGGGGCTGGGCGATGGCGCCGACGCGCACCAGGCTATCGAAGCCGGGTGGATACACCTCGTCCACGCTTGGGGCAAAGACGATGTCGACGCCTTCTGTCTCGCATACCGCGACGTCACGCGCCTCGTTCCGGGGGTACTGGACCAGATCGGCGGGATCTCCGAACTGACGCGGATTGACGAAGATCGAGACGACGGTCGTGCGGTTTTCGGCCCGAGCACGCTGCATGAGGGCTCGATGTCCGTCGTGGAGCCAGCCCATGGTGGGGACCAGGCCAATGGGTCGGGGTGCTTCGGAGAGAGCTGCGCGCAGGCCCCCACGAGTCCGCACGATTGTCGTGGGCAAACCGATCAGAGGTCTCGGTCCAGAGGAATGCCTGCTTCGAGGCCCATGTCAGCGCGATCGGCATCCGCGCCATTGCCCGACGCGCGATCCTGAGCGGTCCTGCCGAGGACCTCGTCGAGCGTCTGTTCATCCATTCGGACCGTCTCCGCGGGCCCCGGAAACGAACCCGTTCGGACATCGGCGGCCCATGCCTCGGCGGCCGTCCGGATCGTGCTCTGGAGGTCGGCGTACTTGCGGGCATGACGCGGCGAAAAGTCGCCCAGACCGAGGACATCCGTGATGACCTGAACCTGCCCGCTGCATCCGGCTCCGGCACCGATCCCGATCGTGGGAATACGGAGGCGGGAGGTGATGGTTGCGGCCAGCTGCTCGGGCACGAGCTCGAGGACCATAGAGAAGGCCCCAGCTTCCTGGATCGCGATGGCGTCGGCCAGGAGGGCTCGCGCCGTTTCGCGACTCTTGCCCTGAACGCGGACCTTGCCACCCATGCCGTGCTGGGACTGCGGTGTCCAGCCGATGTGACCCATGACCGGCACCCCGGCACGCACGAGTGCCTCGACGATTCGCGCGCTCCGGACGCCGCCTTCGATCTTCACGGCGGTCGCGCCGGCCTCGCGGAGGAATCGCCCGGCGTTGGCAAGCGCGTCATCGATCGATGCGTAGGACAGGAACGGCATATCGCCGATCACGAGGGCGCGCTTCGAGCCCCGGACAACCGCGGCGGTGTGATGCAGCATCTCGGTCATCGTCACGCGGACGGTCGAGTCGTAGCCGAGGAGCACCTGGCCGAGCGAGTCGCCCACCAGGAGCATCGGAATACCCGCGTCGTCGAGGATTCGCGCCGTCGGATAGTCATAGGCGGTCAGCATCGGCAGGCGCTCACCGTCCGCATGCATCGACAGGATGTCGGCGACCGTGAGTCGGCGCTGGGTCGATCCCGTGGCGCTCAACGTCGTGACTCGCTCATGGCGGCAGTCTGCACCGCCTGCGCGCGGGCGTCCATCAGCGCGACGATCCGGTCCAGGAGCCGATCGGCGACCTCCCGCTTTGAGAGCAGGGGAAGGTCCTCCTCGCCGCCATCGGCATCGAGGATCAGGACCCGGTTGGTATCGGACCCAAAGCCCGAGTCCGGCGCCGTCACGTCGTTCGCGACAAGCAGGTCCACGCCCTTGCGGCGGAGCTTGTCCGGAGCGCGGGTCAGTGAGCCGGTCTCGGCCGCAAACCCGACCAGAACAGGACTCGGGACGAGTCGACGGCGCGTCTCGGCGCCCGTGCTGTCGAGCCCGTGCGTGATTCGCGCTGCTTCGGCGAGGAGATCCGGGGTCGGCTCGAGCTCGAGGGTCAAGCCAGACGCACGTTCCACCTTGTGGTCTGATGGTTGGGTTGGCCGGAAATCGCTGACGGCGGCCGCCATGACCAGGGCATCGAACCGAGCTGTGACTGGGTCGCCGGGCGCGCCATCGGCAGCGTCCCGGTCCCCACCGCCGTCCCGACCGCCATCCGCACCGCCGAACAGAGCCGTCAGGAGGGCGCCGCGCAGCTCTCCGGTGGTCTCAACGCGCACGACGGACGCGCGATCGTCCGGCAGCGGGATGCTCGTGGCGGCCGCGATGAGGGTGACGCGCGCCCCGCGGTCCAGAGCGGCCTCGGCCACCGCGACGCCCATCCGGCCCGAGGATCGGTTGCCGATGAAACGGACCGGATCGATCGGCTCGCGCGTCCCGCCGGCAGTGACCACGATGTGCCGACCGACGAGATCCGATTCCCGCACGGAGCCATCGATACGGGGAGGGCGTGCAGCGGGATCTGGAGCGCGGACGGGTCGCCCGTCCAAGGCCCGCACCACCGCTTCCACGATGATCGGCAGATCGGCAAGTCGCCCGACGCCCGACTGGCCCGAGGCCAACGGCCCCGAGCCCGGCTCCACCACCGTGTATCCGAACACGGTCCGAAGGCGATTGACGTTGGCCGTCGTCGCCGGATGGGTCCACATATCGCCATCCATCGCCGGGGCGGCAATAACCGGCGCCGAGGTCGCAAGGCAGGTAGCCGTCACGACGTCGCCGGCTATGCCCGCAGCCATCGAGCCGAGCCAGTTCGCCGTGGCCGGGGCAACGACGATCGCATCGGCGCTATCGGCGATGACGATATGGCCGATTCTGCCGTCGGGAAGGAGTTCCATCAGCTCGCTCTCGACGGGGTGACGGGACAGGGCGGCGAACGTCAGTGGGCCGACGAAACGCGCGGCCGACGACGAGAGCAGGACGACGACATCCGCGCCCTCGGCGGTCAGGAGGCGAAGCAGCTCGACGGCCTTGTACGCCGCAATCGATCCCGTCACCCCGAGCGCGATCAGTCGCCCGTCCAGGCGCCCAGTCACCGCCCGACGTCTCCGCCGGCGGTTGCGTCGTTGACCTCGGCATACAGGATCGCCAGGCCCTTGAGGGTCAGGTCCGGATCGATGACGTCCACACCCTCGATGGCAGACGCCCAGGAGACCGCACTGAGTCCACCGGTCAGGACCGTCAGCACGGAATCCGGGGCCGTCCCTGTGTCCGTCGCGAGTTCGGCTCGGACGCGCGAGATCAGGCCGCCCACGAGGGCCTGGTAGCCGAAGACCGTTCCGGACTGCATGGCGGAGACGGTGTCCCGCCCGATGGCCCGATCCGGGACGACGAGGTCGATGCGCGGCAGCTGCGCTGTTCGCGATGCCAGGGCCTCGAGTCCAAGGTCCAGGCCGGGGGCGATGGCGCCGCCGACAAAGGCTCCGTCCGCGGCGACCGCGTCGACGGTGGTCGCGGTTCCGAGATCGGCCACGACCGCCGGCGTCCCGTGAAGCCTGGCCGTCGCGAGCGCATTGACCAGGCGGTCCGCGCCGACGGTTTCCGGGTGGTCGACCCGAATCCCGATGGGCATGTTTGACGCATCGGCGACGAGGATCGAGCGAGACCGTCGCGCGGCGAGTTCTTCGAGGGCCGACGTAAGCGAAGGAACCACCGAGGCCAGGGCGATGGCACCGACATCCGCGAAGGTCAGTCCGTCCCGCCCGAGGGTCTCGTCGAGGAGGAGCTCGAGTTCACGACTCGTTGAGCCGGGCGCTGTGACCGCGCGCCGGCGCTGGACGAGCGCGCCGTCCACGAACCAGCCGAGCGAGACATTGGAATTCCCGATGTCGATGGCGAGCAGCATGAGCCGATCATACCCGCGCCACTTTGCCTGTCCTCGAATTCATGTGGTGCATCGAGTCAATCAGGCTGGTTTGGAGCACTTTGGTGCGGTACCATCGGGTCCGTTCCGACCGCATCTGTGCCCATTGCGAAGGAGCCGTTCTTGGTCAGCGAGCCGCCCGCGAAATTCTTCGTGAACGATGGCGTCGTGTCCACGCGTGAAGACATGCTCAATCTATTGCGGCCGCTGCTTAAGCAGACCGTGACCTACCGCTATTTCCGCGGCCGCGATCTGGTCACCCATGGGACCGGCTGGGTCGAGCGGATCGTGACCGATCAGCCCGACGTCTCGAGCTTCTTCACCCCGATCGCGGTGACCCTCAACGTCGATTCCTTCGAGCGCCTCGAGTTTTCGACTCGACCGGATCAGATGCTCGTTTACGAGCTCGTCCAGAACGACGAACGGGTCGTCCTCGAATTTGCGCCGATCGGTGATTCGGGCGGCTACTCGCCGTTTGCGCCGCACCAACTCGAGTTCGATACCTCCGGCTTCATCCAGATGGAACTGCTCGGCCAGGAGAGCGCCGACGACTGAGGCTGGCGCCGGACCAGATCTGGTCTGAAATTCGTGCAATTTCAGTGGTTCTTGGACGACCCGGCGCGCTACCATCGGCGCATTGCTCCCGACGCGGGTGTCCCAGGCACGGTGGCGGTCGTCCTCGCTTTCCCAAGCAGTGAGGACGACAGGTCTCGAGGGAAGGCCAGTCACCGACTGCTCGGAGCCGGCAGAGGGTGCGCCTGGGGTCCGGTCGGACTCCAGTTGGCGCTGATCGTCTCCTGGCGGGGCGATGCGCCGGAAGGGAAGGGAGGGTTCTCGGCGCGTGGATGCGATTGCGAGTTACTTCAAGTTCTCTGAGCGAGGCACCAGTCTCGCGACGGAGGCAAGAGCCGGCCTGACCACGTTCATGGTCATGGTCTACATCGTCTTCCTGAACGCGGGCATTCTCGGTGACGGGTTCGGGCTCGCGGCCGACGATCCCGGCCGAATCGCGCTGTCAGCCGGCACGGCCCTGATCGCCGGAATCATGACGATCGCGATGGGCGTGATCGGCAACTACCCATTCGCCCTGGCCGCCGGCCTCGGCATCAACGCGATTGTCGCCTTCTCGTTGACCGGTCGCGGCCTCTCGCCGGCCGGCGCGATGGGCGTCATCGTCCTCGAGGGCCTCGTCGTCGTGATCCTGGTGGCTGTCGGCTTCCGGGAAGCGGTGATGAATGCCGTCCCGCTGGCGCTCAAGCGGGCCATCGGCGCCGGTATCGGCCTGTTCATCCTGTTCATCGGCTTTGCCAATGGCGGCCTCATCCAGTCGGGCTGCTCGCCGTTCGTGCCGTTGCCGGTCTGCGCCGGCACGCTCGTGACGCCGTCGTTCCCGACGGAGCCCGGCCAGTTCGTCTTCCTGTTCGGCCTGGCGCTGACGATCATCCTGTGGGTGATGAAGATCCGCGCCGCGCTGGTCATCTCCATCTTCGCGACGACCGCCGTCGCGCTCGTGGCCGGGGTCACATCGATCCCGGGCAATCTCACCTGGTCGCCGAACTTCTCGACGCTCGGAATGTTCGATCTCGGGAACGTCTTCACGGTCCTCGGGCCGCTGACGGCGATCCTGATCATCTTCGCGATCATGCTGACCGACTTTTTCGACACGATGGGTACCGTCACCGGCGTCGCCGCCGAGGCGGGCCTGGCCAATGAGGACGGCTCGGTGCCGGGTGTAGGGCGGGTCCTGATGGTCGACAGCGTCGCTGCCGTCGTCGGCGGCCTCGCCGGCGTGTCGTCGAATACGACCTACATCGAGAGCGCCGCCGGTGTTGCTGACGGTGCCCGGACGGGCTTCGCGTCGGTCGTGACCGGCGTCCTGTTCCTGCTCGCGATCGCCCTCGCGCCGCTGGCGGGGATCATCCCGAGCCAGGCAACGGCACCGGCCCTGGTCATCGTGGGCTACCTGATGTTCACGCAGGTCAAGGACATCGACGTCGCCGACCTCGACGAGGGCCTCCCGGCCCTCCTGACCATGATCCTGATGCCGTTGACGTACGACATCACCGTGGGCATCGGGGCGGGCTTCATCAGCTGGGTCTTGATCAAGGTTGCCCGGGGCAAGCTGGGCGACATTCACCCGCTCATGTGGGTGGTCTCGATCGGGTTCCTCATCTTCTTCCTCCAGGGTTGGATCCCGCAGTTCCTGCCCAAGGTAGGAAGTTAGATCGCAGCAGTTCGACGGCCGGCGTCCCACGGACGCCGGCCGTTTGATTCCCGGCCCACGCGCGGCCCGTCCCGCCCCGGCCGCCCGCCCCGCCGAGCCGCTCCTGTCGTCCGGAACCCGGTGCCACGCTGAGCGGGTACCATCGGGCGGATGTTCGAACGGACGACCCTGGCCGACGGGCCGCGCGTGATCACGGCCCGGCTGCCCGGCTCGCGCTCGATCTCGGTTGCCGCCTACGTGCTCGCCGGTTCTCGCATCGAAGCGCCCGGCCAGATCGGCGGCGCCCATTTCCTCGAGCATCTGACGTTCAAGGGAACCGCCGCCTACCCTTCGACCCGGGCACTCAGCGAGGGCATCGAGGGTGTCGGCGGATCGTTCAATGCGGCGACGGACCGCGAATCGACGGTCTATTGGGCGAGGGTTCCGCGGCGCGAGGCGGCCCGGGCCATCGACGTGGTCGGCGAGCTGATCTGTCGGCCGGCGCTCCTCGATTCGGACATCGATCGCGAGCGCGACGTGATCGTCGAAGAGATCCGAGGGTACCTGGACGACCCTGCGGAGTACTGCCAGATCCTGTTTCAGCAGGCGATGTTCGGGCGCGGCCCGCTCGGTCGTGAGATCTGCGGCGACGAGGCCGACATCCGTGCGCTTGCACCGGACCGAATCCGCGAGCTCTGGGAATCCGGGTATCGGCCCGCCAACATCGTGATCGCGGTGGCCGGGGACATCGGCCATGATGACGCCGTTGCCCTGATCGACGGGGCCTTTGGACGCGGGGCCGCCGGTCCGGCCCCAGCGACTACCGCGCCCGATCTACCGGCGGGGGAGCGGGTCCTCGTTGGCCGGCGTTCGACGACGCAGGCGCAGCTGACCATCGGCATGCCGGCGCTCCGGCGGGACCATCCCGACGCCTGGACACTGTCGGTCCTGAATGCCGTCCTCGGGGATGGGATGAGCAGTCGGCTGTACCTTTCCCTCGTGGATCGCGACGGCCTTGCCTACGATGTGAGCTCCGGCCTGGTGGAATATTCGGACTCGGGCTCCCTCGAGGTGAGCGCCGGGGTCGACCCAGTGCGGCTGCCGGCCGCGATCGAGGCGATCCTGGTCGAACTCGCGCGCATGCGCGATGGGCCGGTACCCGCCTCGGAACTGGCCAAGACCAAGGCCTATCTGGCGGGTGGCCTCGAACTGCGCATGGACGAGACGCGCCATCTCGCCTCGTGGGTCGGCGGCCAGGAAGCCCTCCACGATCGGGTCCTGACGCTCGACCAGGCGCTCGAGGCGCTCAATCGCGTGACCTCCGACGATATCCATCGGCTCGCCGCCGACCTGTTCAAGGGCGAGCAGCTGCGGATGGCGGTCGTGGCGCCGGCCCGGCACCTTCGTGGGTTGGAACCGCGCCTGAGGATGCCGGCATGACCGAGCAGCACGGACCAGCGGTCGTCTCGATCGAGCCCGAGCAGCTTGCCCGAATCCACCTGCGTGCTGGGTCCTTGCTGCTCGCCAGGGCCGAGCTGGAAGCGCTGTCAGCCGCCGGGACCATCGGGGCGCCGGGCCTCGTGGACCTCGCCGAAGCACGCTGGCGGAGCGGCAACCTCGATGGCGCGGGGGCGGCTGCGGCCGATCATCTGGCCACGGGCGGCGCTGAACCGCTGGCGTTCGTGATCCTGGCCGAGTCGGCGGCCGCAGACGGGCGCTCCGACGAGGCCGATCAGCACATCGCGGCCCTCGGGTCGCTCACGGAGCCACAGTTGAGCGCGATGTTCGCGGGTATGCCGCGACGAGCCGACTGGACTGCGGTCGGTGCAGTTGGATCCGTCGACGAATCCTCGGATGCCGCACAGATCCGGTCGCGACGAGGCCGCACCGCCGCACCGCGCACGACGGCGACGCCAAAGTCCGAAGGGACAGCTGGGGAAACGGCGTCGGAGCCGCGCCCGCAGGCAGCCCAGATGACGGCGTTTCCGGACGCGGAGAGCCTGCTGCGCGAGGCTCGGGCCGATATGCGCAGCAGCGAGCCGGAACGGATGGGCCTCGCATTCGATCGCCTGGCGCTCGCCCTGCGCTGGCATCCGCTGGTCGCATCGGACGTCGTCGAGCTCGTGGCCCGTCGCCAGGAACCTGCGGCGCTCCTCGTGCGCGGCGATGCGCTGAGGAGCCTCGGTCGCCTGCTCGAAGCAGAGGCAGCCTACTCGGCCGCGGCCGCGGCCCTGGAACTCCAGCGGCGTCGGCCGGGCTGATTGCTGGCGGTTCGGGCTGATAGCCCGGCCACTCAGGCGGCGACCACGTGAGGTCTGGGTGGCGTCATCAGAGCGCCAGCCGCCAGCGGCCAGCCGCCGGCGCGTGTCCTGCTATGGTTCGGCACGCTCAATACCGTCCTTTCAAGCACATGGGAACGCATCTGTGATCGAACAAACACTCGTCCTCATCAAGCCCGACGGCGTCCAGCGCCTCCTTGCAGGGCGGATCCTCGTCCGCTATGAGGAGCGCGGTCTGCGCCTGGTCGGCGTGAAGCTCCTGGCGGTGACTCGGGATCGGGCGGAGCGTCACTATGCCGTCCACGCCGAGCGACCCTTCTTCAAGGGACTCGTCGACTTCATCACGAGCAGCCCGGTGCTCGCGATCGTGCTCGAAGGCCCGAACGCGATCGGTGTCGTCCGGGCGATGAACGGCGCGACTCGGCCGAACGAAGCTGCTCCCGGAACGATCCGTGGCGACTTCGCACTGGAAACGGCCCAGAACCTGGTCCACGCATCCGATAGCGCCGAGACGGCCGCAACCGAAATTGCCCTGTGGTTCGACCCGAGCGAACTCCAGGACTATGCCCGCGAGGTTGATCGCTGGGTCATCGCCCCGGACGACTGATTCGCACGTCGACTACGGGCTGACCGGGATCGACGTGGAGTTCGCACCGCCATCCCCACCAATTGGGACATCGGTCAGCGTCGTTGATCCCAGGCCACCGATCGACACGGAAAGGCCGACGATTGCGGCCAGGATGGCGGTGGCGGCCGCAAGCGGGAGTCGGTTGGTCCTGATCACCACCGGCACGATCCTCCGTGGCGTCCGGTCGCCGGCCCAGGCAACACTCCGCCCGAGGTCGATGTCCGGGCCGATACCCGTGGCCTCCCGAACCTGAGTTGCGCCAGCACCGAGGCCATCGACCAGAAGGCGGCCAAGGAAGATGATCGGGGTGAAGGCCGTCAGCAGGACAAGCGTTCCGACCGGTCCTGGCACCGCGAGCCGGATCAAGGTCGCGCGCGCCTCGAATCCGGCGAACGTCGGCATGCCGATCGCGCCGATGATCACCAGACCAAAGGCGACACCGAGCAGCGGGGCGCGTCGCGCCCAGCCGCGCAGTTCAGGTCGCCGATTGGTCCCGAACGTCCCGCGCGTCACGTGGACCCAGGCGGCCAGTCCGGCCTTGACCGCGACCGCGGCGAGGATCCAATCGCGGCCAGCGGCCGCGGCCGTGGCACCGGTGGTGGCGAACGCCAGCATCACGACACCGGCATCCTGGACGATCGAATAGGCGAGAACGTGTTCGATATCGTCGCGGAGGATCGCGGCCAGGCCGCCCAGCACGATGCCCGCAATGGCCACGACCATGACGATCGATCGCTCGATGGAGAGTGGAGCGGCCAGCGGCGCCAGCGTCACGTCGATCCAACCAAGGGCGACCAGGGCGAACGCGGCGGCGCCCCAGCCGAGCAGCGGCGGAAGGGCCGACGCGGGCATCGCGTCCGCGAATCTGGCCACCCAGGCATGGCCTGGGATCGCTCCGAGCCGGAGGGCCACGGCCGTTGCCAGCGCGAGGAATGCGAGGCCCATGGTCAGCTCGAGCGTCGGATCGATGAGACCTGAGACGTCGGTCGCGTTGAACGGTCCGGCTGGCGACGCACCCCAGGCCACAACGAGGAGCGTGAGCGTCACCGACGCGATCAGTGGGCGGAGCGTCCGGATGGCGAGAGCGGGTCCCGATTCCGCATCCACCCGGGCCATCGAGATCGGGATGACCGCGGTCAGGACCGCGCCCGCACCGACCAAAGCAAATCCAATTCCTGGATCCTGCACCGCGAGTGCCGAGGCGCCGAAGGCGAGGCCGACGAGCGAAGGACCAAGAACGCCCGGGCTGAAATCAAGCAGCGCATCCAGGATCCCGAAGAGGAGGACGGATGCGGCCCACGCGACGGCAAGGGTGCGCAGGCCATCCGAGCCTCCGATCAACGAGCCCGCGAGCGGGACCACGTCGGCCGCATCGATCGACGCAGCGGCGACGGCGCTTGCCACGGCCGTTGCGAGCCCGACGGCAAAGGCCAGGTCACGCCGACGAGCCAGCAGACTTGTGACGAGGCCACCGGGGAGCGCGATCAGGACGAGGATCAGGACGCTCATGCGGGGGCGCTGGGTGGCTTGCTTCGAGGCACCCGGGCGTCGCGCCCCCCGGAGATGGCGGGCACGACCGCTGAACCGGTCTCGGCGGGCAGTGGCCCGGACGCTGCGGTGGCCCCCGCCACGCGATCCCGAGCCGAGCCGAGCCCAACCAGCATGGAACCGGTGACCGCCGAGGCAACGATGAAGGCGACCCCCGCAAGTTGCTCAAGGTCGGACGGCGCGCCGGCGACGCCCGACCGAAACAGGAGAATGCCCTGGGCCAGTACGAGCAGCCCGACGGCGGTCCGCAGCCCTTCGCGCGAACCGAGGGCAGGCACGACGGCAAGGACGATGGCCGCGAGGCCCGTCCCGGTGGCGAGCGAACCGGCACCAAGGGAACCGAGGACATCCGCACCCAGCGTCCCGGCGCCCGCCGGATCGAGCGCCTGAAGGTGGGCGAACACGTTGAGTCCGACCACAGAGGCGGCAATCGCCAGGAGCGTCTCGGTCGGCCAGCCGATCCGGGATCCGCTGTGTCCGGCCCGCTTGCGTCGGCGATCGAGTTCCCCGGCATTTGCGAGGACGGCACTTCGCAGGAGGAAGGCAGCCAGCGCGGCTCCCACGACCCGCATCGCCAGTGTGGAAAGGGGCGGCAACGGGTCCGACAGGAAGGGCGCCGCGACCAGGGTGACGGCGAGGCCGATGAGCGCCAACCGCGGGTCCCGAGCTGAGATCGCGACGATGGCGCCCACGCTCACCGCGAGCGCCACGACCACGAATATCGGGTTCATGCGTCCGACTTCACGCGGCGGCGCTCACCGGTTGCGGGTCACGGCGCGGGTGATGCCAGCTCCGGGTGATCCGGCACTGGCAGAAGTCCGAGCTTGTCGAACGGCCAGTAACGCAGCCACGCTCGGCCGATGACCTTGGAGACCTCGATCGGTCCGAAGTTGCGGGAGTCTGCGGAGTCCTCCCGGTGGTCGCCCATCAGGAACAGCTCTCCGTCAGGCACCTTGAAGCGGCTCGCACCACCGGGGGCCGGATACGACTGCTGCTGGGTGCCGCTGTCGTCGGTGAAGATATAGGGCTCGACAAGGGCCACGCCATTCACGTGGACGATGCCGTCCTGCAGTTCGATGACGTCGCCGGGCAATCCGATGATGCGCTTGATGAACGGGACATCCGAGCCTTGGTTCCAGGTCAACGGGGGATGGAATACGACGATATCGCCGTATGAGTACGCGTCCCAGTGCGGCGACAGCTTGTCGACGAGGACGTACTGCTCCGGTTGCAGGGTGTTCTCCATCGATCCCTGCTGGACCTTGTACGGCTGGGCGACGAACGCCTGAATTCCGAAAAAAATGACGACGGTCAGGACGAGGGTTTCGAGGACCTCGACAAGACAGCCGACGGCGGGTCGTTGTGTCACAGGACCGGGAGTATAGGGGCTGTGCTATCGTCCCGCCCCGTGACCGGAAGCGCCGGTCGGAGGTGGCGATGCGACGTCTGATCTCGCTGGTAAGTGCGATCGTCGCGCTCGTGGGCCTCGGCTTCGTCCTCGTGAATGCGACGACCGTCGATCGGCGGCCCCCGAGCATCAAGACGATTGCTCTCAGCGCGTCGGCAGGGGACCCGCGGCTTGCGCAGACCGTGACTGCGATTGACATTGAATTCAGCGAGCCCGTGAAGCCCGCAACGGCCGAGGCTCGGTTCCGGATCGATCCCGTGGTTGATGGCGCCTTCTCCTGGAATGGCTCGACCGCCATCTTCACGCCGTCCCGGAAGCTTCCCCAGGACACGACCTTTACGATTTCCATTACCCCTGGCACGGAAGACCTCGAAGGCAATATCGACACCGCCGGCCTCGAGGAGTGGATATTCGCGACGGTCGGGCCGCCGGTCGTGCTCCGGACCACGCCCGTCGACGGGGCGGGAGGCGTGCCCCTCGATGGCGCGATCGACCTGTTCTTCGACCGCCTGATGGACACGGCTTCCGTCGAGAAGGCGATCTCGATCGAACCCGCCGCCCCGGTTTCCTCCAGCTGGCGCGGATCCGTCGTGTCGCTCACGCTCGGGCCGGGCCTCGCGCCGGGTACGCGGTACACGCTGACGGTCGGGGCGGAGGCCGCCGACACAGGTGGAAGCCGTCTCGGTTCTCCCTTCCGGACGACGTTCATAACGGTTGGCGCCGGCCTCGCGATCGTTACCGCGATCCCGGCCGACGGTGTCGCCGGCATCGGCATCGGGTCGCCGATCGCCGTCCGTTTCGACGGGCCGATCGATCCGGTCACGACTCCGGGAGCACTTCACGTAACGCCCGTGGTGGATGGGACGTTCCGAGTGGTGAGCCTCGATGGCGACGGGTCCGGTCCCGGCACATCCACTCCTTCGCCCGGTGGGAACACGCTCGTCCTCGTTCCCTCGGCACCGCTTGCCCCGCACACGACGTACACCGTGACGCTAGATCCGGTCGTAACCCGCCTCGGCGATGTGACGGCCGTCACGCTCGGCCGAACGTGGTCATTCACCACCGGTGCTCCCACCGTCTCGGGCCAGAACCAGATCGGCTTCCTGAGTGCGCGCGGTGGGGTGCGCAATGTCTGGGTCATGAACCCCGACGGGACGAACCAGCGGCAGCTCACCACTGAATTGCTGCCGGTCACCAGCTTTGAAACAACAGCCGATGGTGCCCGGGTCGTCTACGCGTCAGGAGGCGTCATCCAGACGATGGCCATCGACGGTACCGGCCTTCGCCGGGTCACCGATCGTGATGGGCGGCTCGAATATGCGCCGAGCCTGCTCCCCGATGGCAGCGCGATCATCGTGGCCCGGCGAGATCCGACCGGAGCGGACCTCGGCTACTGGTACGTACCGCTTCCCGGGAGCCCCGGTGATGAACGCCAGCTGCTCGGGCACGGCGCTCCCGTGTCCGACTCCACGTCCCTCACCGGCGACGGCCTCGACGGGACGGACGGATCGCCGGCGTGGATCCCGCGAACCGCATTCGACCCGAGCGGGCGGACGACGCTGCTCGTCACGGCGACCGGCGAAGTGCAGCTCATCGACCTCGGAGGGACAGATCCGTCTGGATCCCAGGCCCCACCCCTTCGGCTGGCGCTAGCGGCGAATGCAGCTCCCACGTGGTCGCCCGCCCGGAATGCCTTCGTCCTCGTCGCAGCTCCGGCTTCCGGGGGTGAACCGGAGCTGGTGCGCATCGACGCCCGCGGAGGCTCGGCGCCGATCAGCGGCACGAGCGGTGCGGCTGGGCCCATCGACGTGTCGTCCACCGGTTCGCTGGCCTTCATGACCCGGCAGCCCGATGGGCAGGTCCTGCTCCGCGTGATCTCGATCTCGGGCGTGGTCCGGGACATCGATCCGCTGCTCGGGCGGGAAGATCGCTGGCCGAGTTCTGCGCCCGACGGCCTCAGCCTCCTGATCAGTCGCGTCCTGACGATCGACCCGACCCTTTCGGACGGCATCTGGCGGGTCGACCTGCCGACCGGAACGTCCCGCCGGCTGACCGTCGACGGGGCCTACGCGCGCTGGATTCGGTAAGCGATTCACTGAGTTGACCCGTTCGAACGGCGATTGATACACTCGCCGCCAATCTCGACCGGCTCGTCCGTGATGCGCCCTGAGTTCCCGCACGCAACGCCGAGCCACATTCCGTGTTCTGAGCCCGTGCCCAAGCGGGCAACGCGCGCCCGACGGTGGGCCGCGACCACGTCAGCATCAAGGAGGATCCGGCTAACCCGATGGACGCCAGTCAGCTGCAGTTGATCATCCTGCCCGCCGGATTGATCGCCGTACTTTTCGCCGTCTACCTGGCTCGTGACGTGCTCGCACGCGACACGGGAACCAAGGAGATGGAGGACGTTGCCGGGACGATCTTCGAGGGTGCCGTCGCCTTCATCCGGCGCCAGTACACGACGATCGGCGTGCTCGCGCTCCTTGGAGCGGTCGGCATTGGTGCCGTCATCTCCGTGTTCGAGACGAAGGCGGTCGCCGAGACCGACATCTTCGGCCTCGACCTCGGCTGGCGTACCGCGCTCGCCTTCCTCGTCGGCGCCGCCTGCTCGATGGCGTCGGGGATCATCGGCATGTACATCAGCGTCAAGTCCAACGTTCGGACCGCGGCCGCGGCCCGCCGCAGCCTCGTCGAGGCCGTCCAGGTCGCGATGCGCGGTGGAGCCGTCTCCGGCTTCCTCGTGGTCGCGCTGTCGCTGCTTGGCGTCTACGGAATCTTCAGTCTGTTCGGCGGACTCGCCGGTGGCCAGGCCACCAAGGACGCCCCGTTCCTGATCGTCGGTTTCGGTTTCGGCGCCTCGTTCGTAGCGCTGTTCGCCCAACTCGGCGGCGGCATCTACACCAAGGCAGCCGATGTCGGCTCGGACCTTGTCGGCAAGGTCGAGAAGGGCATCCCCGAGGACGATCCTCGCAACGCGGGCGTCATCGCGGACCTCGTCGGCGACAACGTCGGTGATTGCGCGGGCCGCGGCGCGGACCTGTTCGAGTCAACTGCGGCCGAGAACATCGGGGCGATGATCCTGGGCGTCGGCGTCTACACGATCGCCCTCGCCGCCGGCTGGCCGAACCCCACCGCATGGATCTTCTTCCCGCTCGTCATCCGCGCATTCGGGCTCCTGTCGACGATCGTCGCGATCTTCTTCGTCCGCGGCAAGGAGACCGAGGACCCGATGAACATGCTCAACCGCGGCTACTGGGTCACCACGATCCTGTCCGTGGGGGCGCTGTTCCTGACCACGAACGTCATGCTCCAGACCAATGGCAACGCCCCGTCCGGGGTGCCGGTCTGGCTGTACTTCTTCGCGGCCGGCGTCGTTGGCCTGGCGACGAGCGTCGCGTTCGTCTACATCACCCAGTTCTACACAGCCGGCGGCTTTCGACCCGTCCGTGAAATTGCCGAGGCCTCGAAGACCGGTCCGGCCACGAACATCATCTCGGGCACCGCTGTCGGATACGAGACGACCTTCGTCACGGCGATCACCATCGGCATCGCCCTCTTCGCCAGCCACTGGCTCGGCTCCCAGGCGGGGATCGTGAATGCCGACGGGCGAGACGTGGGCGGGATCTTCGGTACGGCCGTTGCAACCATGGCCATGCTCATGACGACCGCGTACATCCTGGCGATGGACACGTTCGGCCCGATCACCGACAACGCCGGCGGCATTGCCGAGTTCAGCCGGGCTGAAGCGGGCGCGCGCGAGATCACCGATCGCCTCGACGCGGTCGGGAACACGACCAAGGCCCTCACCAAGGGCTATGCGATCGCCTCCGCGTCGCTGGCCGCGTTCCTCCTGTTCAGCGCCTACATCGACAAGGTCAACCTGATCCAGGCTCGCCGGATCCTTGCCGGGGTGCCCGGGGCGGCACTCCTGGAGTCGGTCAACCTGGCCAACGTCAGCGTGTTCATCGCCGCCCTGATGGGCGCGATGCTCGTCTACTTCTTCAGCTCGCTCGCGATCCGGGCCGTCGGCAAGACTGCCCAGTCGATCATCGTCGAGGTTCGCCGCCAGTTCCGGGAGATGCCCGGGATCATGGATTACACCCAGCGCCCGGACTACGCCCGGGTCGTCGACATCACCACCAAGGCCGCCCTGCGCGAGATGATCGCGCCGGGTGTGGTCGCCGTCGCGACGCCGATCGTCATCGGGCTCCTGCTCGGCGCCGAGGCCGTCGCCGGCATGTTGATGGTCGGCACGATCTCGGGCGTGATGCTCGCCACCGTCCTCAACAACGGCGGCGGTGCGTGGGACAACGCCAAGAAGTACATCGAGTCGGGGAACCTCAAGGATGAGCACGGCAACGTCCTCGGCAAGGGCTCCGATGCCCACGCTGCGGCCGTCGTCGGCGACACGGTCGGCGATCCGTTCAAGGACACTGCCGGCCCGTCCCTCCACGTCCTGGTGAAGCTGCTCGCGACGATCACCCTGGTGCTCGCCCCGCTCTTCATCCGCTAGGCACCGAACCACCGGCGGTCGAGCGGGCGCTCGACCGCATCAAGGAGCCGGATGGACATCATCGTCCAGGCCATCGTCATGGGCATCGTGCAGGGGCTCACCGAGTTCCTGCCGGTGTCCAGTTCCGGCCACCTCATCCTCGTGCCGGCGCTGCTCGGCTGGCACGACCCGTTCATCGATAGCCTCGTGTTCAGCGTGCTCCTCCACATGGCCACGCTGCTGGCGCTCCTGATCTACTTTCGAGCGGATTGGTTCCGGCTCATCCCAGCGTGGTTTGCCTCGATCCGGGATCGATCGCTGGCCGATGACCCGGACCGGAAGCTCGCCTGGCTTATCGCGGTATCCACGGTCCCGGCGGTCATTGCCGGCCTTGCGCTCGGAGATCTCGCCGAGAACGCGGACTTCCGTGGCGTGGGTCGCGTGGCGATCGCGCTGGTCATCGGAGCGACGCTTCTGTGGCTCGGTGAACGCCTTGGATCGCGGACCCGGTTGATCGGTGATCTCGGCTTCCGCGGCGCGGTTGGCATCGGTTTCGCCCAGGCGCTTGCGCTCATTCCGGGGATCAGCCGATCGGGCACCTCGATCGCAGCGGGCCTGATGGCAGGGCTGGACCGAGCGTCGGCTGCGCGGTTCTCGTTCCTGATGGCGACCCCGATCACGGCCGGCGCCGGCCTGTTCGAGATCCGCAAGATCATCAACGGCGAAGCCGTACCGGTAGATCTCGTGCCGCTGGTGGCAGGGATGGTCGCCGCGCTCGTCGCGGGCCTCGTGGGCATCGCCTTCATGCTCCGGTTCCTGCGCTCGAATTCGACAATGGTGTTCATCGTCTATCGCATCGGGCTCGCCGCATTCGTCGTCGTCGCCTGGCTGGGACTCTGGGATCGATAGCGGCCGGCCACGATGGAAGTCATGAAACAGCTTCGGCATCGAGCGATCCGCGATCTCGTCGATCAGCGGCCGATCCGGACACAGCAGGAACTCGCGGCCGCCCTTCGGGACCGAGGATTTCGGACGACGCAGGCGACCATCAGCCGTGATGTAGCCGAACTTGGCCTGATCAAGGCGACGCGCGGCGGGACCCAGGCGTACGCGCTCCCGCCGCGGCTCCTCGAAGCTGAGGCATCGGGCGAGGACCGCCTCCGCCGCCTGCTGCGGGAGCTGCCAGCCGAGATTCGGGAATCCGGGTTGATCCTGGTCGTCCGCACCTTGCCCGGGTCGGCGCACGCGATCGCGGCGGCGATTGACCGCGCCAGATGGCCAGAGGTGGCCGGATCGGTCGCCGGCGACGACACCGTCTTCATCGCGACCGCAGACCGACCCGCACTCAAGCGCGTACGACGCAGGCTCGAGCAGTTCGGCGAAGCCGACTAGCCAAGGGCCGCCGCTCACCGATCGGACCGAAACCGTTCTCTTCGACGATGAGAAGCCGATTTGGAAATACAGACGGTTGACAGGCATGGTGGGGGGGGTAGCGTCAGCGACCGCACACCTTGGGAGCAACCATGCGACGTCCTAGCCGGTCTAGTTGGAGATTCCCTTCGATCTTGGCGATGACGCTGCTTGTCGGCGCAGCCTGGACCGGCCGGCCGGCCACCGCCCTCGCGGGCAACCCAACAACCACGTGTCAGAACACGTTCAACAACATCAACGTCTCGAATGCCGTAGCCGTGGACCTTGCATCGTTTGTGAGCGGGTACTACTCGCACCTAGATTCACAGGCCACCCTTCTGTGCGGCAACCCACTGCCCGCGACTGCCAGCGGCTCGTTCAAGTGGGTCGCAATGTCCACCAACGTTTGCGGCGCAGGCTGTCTGGCGATCATGCAGATCGGTCGAGGCCGTTGCATTTTCGGCTCCGGCTGTGCTGCGGGACCGGGCCAACGACTAATCGTCGCCTGGGGAGTAGACCACCGGGCGCCCGGATGTGCGGGGTGGATGGATAGAAACCCGACCCCAATCGACGTCGGCGCGGCGCCAACGGATACGGGCCTCCACTATTATCGAGTCGTGACCGACGGGCTCAACTGGCACTTCGACCACTGGCGAAAGGGGCAAGCTGTCCAGGCCGCTCTAACGCTATCCGCGGGCAGCCAGTGCTTTAGTCAGCGTCTCGGCTACACCTTCGATGAAACCTGGGATCACGGCGACGCTCTCGGCGGGTCGGCTGTGAACCACAATAACTACCTCAGCATG
Organism: Chloroflexota bacterium; assembly: GCA_031373765.1. GTDB lineage: Bacteria > Chloroflexota > Limnocylindria > Limnocylindrales > CSP1-4 > UBA5189. Next base: position 2,748 of record JANMNF010000194.1, on the reverse strand, counting down.
ACAAGGCAGGAGACCATCGGAGGCCCCTGGCTCGCCACGAACTTGACTGGCCAGCCGTGCTTGCTCGACCCCGTGTTGAGCTACTTCCACTGCTCAGTTACCGCCTCGCAAGCGTGGGAATCATGGACAGATCACTGAAAGGAATCTCGCTCATCCTAATCTGCGCATTTGGCGCAGCCGCATGCTACGGACCGGCGGCGCCCAGCTTCGCGGACGCCACGCCGAACGAGTCCGTATCTGGTGTTCTTCTCCCGTCGGGTCTGAGTGACCTTCCAATCGACATCGTGACACCGGCCTGCGTGGGCGACATGGACACACGGCTTGCCGTGGTCCAGATCCAGGACGGACCGAGTTTCTACGCGCTCTTCCCGCGCGCCGGATTTGCCCCAGAACTCGACACCCTGCGCGCGACAACGGTCGTGGTCGTGTACCGGGATGGCTACCCTGGTCCGATTCGCACAGTGCCTGGCACGGGTCCGAGAAAGCCGGAGCCAGGTACGGTGGACGCCTGCCTCGAGGCACCCAATAACGCACTTGGCCAACCATCCGTCGTCTACCTCAACATCCCGTTGGACCAGTCGCCTCTATCACGGTAATTGCCGAAGCGTCGCGATCGCCCCGTCGAGGGCATCCCAACCATCCCCGATCCATGGAGTTTCGCCCTCAAGCGCGTACGACGCAGGCTCGAGCAGTTCGGCGAGGCCGACTAGCAAACACGCGAAACAACGGATCAGGTGGCTTTGACACCCCGAAGGGCCCGCGCTAGGCTACGTCCCCGGCATCGAACTCCAGCCCGCGGGACCTCCCCGGAGTACTGGGGTTCTTCGTTTATTGGAGCCGCCGCCGTCCCGTTCCTGCAGCTAGCAGGGACGCCGAGCCACACTCGGGAGCCCGCGTGAACAACAAGGTGACCTATATCTCGAAAGAGGGCCTCGAGAAGCTCCGGCAGGAGCTGGAGCAGACGGTGTCCATTCGGCGCCCGGAAGTGGCCGGCCGGATCCACGATGCCAAGGAACACGGCGACCTGAGCGAGAACGCCGAATACGAGGACGCCAAGAACGAGCAGGCGTTCGTCGAGGGTCGGATCCAGACCCTTGAGGCGCTGATCAAGAACGCGACCCTGATCGATGAGAACCACTCGAAGGACCATGTCCAGATCGGCTCGTCCGTGACGGTCGATGGACCCGATGGCAAGGAAACGTTCACGATCGTCGGCTCCACGGAGGCCCGCCCAACCGAGGGACGGATCTCCAATGAGAGCCCGGTCGGCCGATCGCTCCTTGGCCGCAAGAAGGGTGACAAGATCACCGTCCGCGTTCCCGCGGGCGACATTTCGTACACGGTCCTCGGGATCGCCTAACCTCGACCAGGAGCGGCGGCGATCGAGCCGCCACAGGAGCGGCGGCGGTCGGGCCGCCGGTCGCATCGGTGGCAGCGACGGGCGGGTGCGTCTGGCCACCTACGAGGAGCAGCACGGATCATGGACTGGGCGGACGAGCTGGCCTCGCGCGTTTCGGGACCGCAGGTCATCAACGATTCGAAGACGCCATCGGGCACGGTCCACGTCGGCAGCCTGCGCGGGCCGGTGATTCTCGATGTGATCACCCGTGCGCTCCGCGCGACCGGTCACGAAACGACGCTTCTCTATGGCATCGATGACCTCGATGCGATGGATGCGCAGGCCCTCCTCACTCCGGATGCCGTCGATCGGTACATGGGCGTGCCCCTGGCCCATATCCCGGATCAGGCCGACGACGGGCACGCGTCCTATGCTCGCCACCACGCCCAGACGTTCATCGACCTGTTCGCCGACCTCGGGGTTCATCCGGATCGCTACTACTGGATGAGCGACATCTACCCGACCGGGGCCATGGACGGGTTCATCCGGACAGCCCTGGATCGCGCTCACGTCGTGCGGGACCTGTACCGACGCGTGTCCAGCGTCCAGCATCCGGACACGTGGCACCCGGTCCTCGTGATCTGCGAACAGTGCGGCAAGGTCGGAACGACCATCGTCACGAAGTGGGACGGCGAGCGGGTGTTCTACGAATGCCGGGCCAACCTCGTGACCTGGGCGACCGGATGCGGCCACTCGGGCTGGGTGGCTCCATTCGGCGGGCGCGCCAAGCTGCCCTGGAACCTGGAGTGGGCCGCCCAGTGGAGCCTGTTCGGGGTGACGATCGAGCCGTGCGGCAAGGACCTCGCGACCGCGGGCGGGTCCCGGGATCGGTCCGACGCGATCGCGCGGGAGGTGTTCGACCGCGAGCCACCGATCAACGTCCCCTACGAGTTCCTGAATATCGGCGGGCGGAAGATGTCGACCTCGAAGGGCCTCGGCGCGGCTGCCCATCGGATCGTGGAGGTCATTCCGCCCGAGCAGCTCCGAACGCTGTTCATCCGGCCGCGCCCGAACCAGGCGATCGAGTTCGCCCCGGAAGGGACCGACGCCATCCCGCGCCTCTTCGACGAATTCGACAAGCTCGCCGACGCAACTGCCGGCCGACCCGTCAAGGGTGAGATGGCGCCGGGCTTCGAGTCCGTCTTTCGCTATGCGCTTCGGGACCCCGGCGCCGACGTGGCCGCGGAGGCCGCGGCATTCCGCCCGAACTTCGCCCACCTGGCGTTTCTCGCCCAGGTGCCCGGAGCCGACATCGGGGCCAGGATGGCCGATGAGAAGGGCTCGGCCCTCGACGATCACGAGCGTGCAATCCTCGAAGAACGCCTTGCGGCCGCCCGGAACTGGCTCGA
>JANMNF010000186.1:0-1544 GCA_031373765.1 Chloroflexota bacterium | reverse complement strand
ACGGACCCGATGAAGATGTACGGCTTTCGACGGCCCCACCGGCTGATCGTGTAGTCGGAGATCGTCCCGACCGTCGGCTGCACCAGGGCGGCAATCAGCGCGCCGGCGAAATTCAGGGCAAAGAGCGTCGTGCCCTCGGATCCCCGCTCCCCGAGGCCGTCGAAAAGGATGCGCCCCGAGAGGATTGCGGTAAGCCCGGTGAAGATGCTGGACAGTCCGAGCCAGTACAGCGAAAGGCGAACGAGCTGGCCGTTGGGCAAGGCTGCGGTCGGCCGGTCGCCATCGGCGTCAGTACTGTCGGGGTCGTCGCCTGAGTCGTCGTCGCGCTCGGCACTCGCGTCTGTGAGGTCCACGTCCGTGACTCCTCTACGGCTCCCTGCTGGGTCGGTCAGATGACGCTGCAGAAACGGTCCTGTTACGCGGCGGTGGGCGACCCATCAGGGCCGAGGGAGATCGTCGTTCCGATCTTGACCAGGCGGCGCTCCGTGGCGCCCTGCGCGGCGTATTTGAAGACGGATCGATCGAGCGAGTAGAGGCCGGTGCCGACGATGCCGATCGACCCGAGCCGGAACGAGAACACGGGGTTTTCCCGGTTCCCGGCGTAGTGGTGCGCGCCACCGCCAGCGGTCACGACCGCAAGATTGGCGGGGCCACCGAACGTATCGTGGAGCGCGGCCAACCGATGCGGAACCGGCTCGCCTTCATGCCATTCGTCCTCGAGCCAGCGCGCTCCCACCTCGGTGTCGGCACGACCATGGAGTCGCCCCTCGCTTCGGTACCGGGCACGGAAGGATCGGTAGTTCAGGAGGTCCCCGTTGTGGCTGAAGCTGTAACGACCGCTCGGGTCGTCGAACGGCTGCGTGTCGGCCAGGCCCAGCGTCGACAGCCGCGATGGGCGGCGCAGATGGACGAGGACCGATGTGGTCTCGGTCCGGCCGACCGTCGTGCGCCGGGGGTCGTCACGAAACGCGAGCACGTCGCGATAGCTCTGGAGCGTGCCGGCGTCGTCGGCCCAGGCGGCTCCCCAGCCATATCCGGCCAGCCCGAACTTCTCCAGTCGTTCGGTGAACTCCCAGAGCTCATCGAGCCGGAAGGGGGACGCGCTCCGGGCGATGTAGTGCTCGCACATCGGCGCCGATCATACGCGGCACCATTTCGCGCCGTACGTGCCTCGCGCGCGAAGGCGCGGCTGCGTCGGACGGAACCAGCGCCAACGTTTGACAGCCCGACGGGCCTCCCCTACGGTCAAAACAGCGTCCGACGTGTCGCTCCCATGAGCGCCGTCGGCCCGCCCGAGCCCGCTGCTGGAGTTCCCATCCTTCGTTCCCTTTCCGGCGTGCCGTATCGCCACGGCCCGCCCTGCTCGCTCCCTGGTCGATGCGGCCCATGACGACGGTCTGGTCTGGTGTCCCCTACCCACTCGGCGCCACCTACGACGGGTGGGGCACCAACTTCTCTCTGTTCTCCGAGGTGGCCGATCGGGTTGAGCTGTGCCTGTTCGACAACGACGGCACCGAGACCAGGATCGAGATGCCCGAATCCAC
>JANMNF010000175.1:0-16062 GCA_031373765.1 Chloroflexota bacterium | reverse complement strand
TGAAGATCGGCCTCGTCACGCCGTATGTCTACCCCCTCCCGGGCGGCGTGAACCAGCACGTTCGGTACCTCTACGAGAACCTGCGCCAGCGCGGCCACGACGTCCGCATCATCACGAGCTCCCACGGCCTCCAGCGCGCGTCCCAGGGCGACGTGATCCGGATCGGCAAGGGCTTCTCCATGCCGGCGAACGGGTCGATGGGCACGGTGACCCTGTCCCCTCGGTACCTGTCCCAGGTTCGGGACGTCCTGGAGCGCGAACAGTTCGACCTGCTCCACTTCCACGAGCCGTTCGTGCCGTTCTTGTCCCTGATCGTGCTGCGGCTATCGACGAGCGTGAATATCGCGACGTTCCATGCCTACGGCGGGTTCTCCGCCGCCTACGAGTTCGGGTCGAAGACGATGGGCTCGTATGCCGAGCGCCTGCACGGGCGGATCGCCGTATCGGCCGCGGCGCGCCACTTCATCGATCGCTTCTTTCCGGGTGACTACAAGGTTATCCCGAACGGTGTCGATATCCCGCGCTTCCAGCGGGCCGTGCCGATCGCTCGGTGGCAGGACGGAGTACCAAATCTTCTGTTCGTGGGTCGATTCGAGTCCCGCAAGGGCCTGCTCGACCTCTTGCGGGCCTACCGGATCCTGCGCAAGACCGGGGCGGAGTGCCGGCTACTGATCGTCGGTGGCGGACCACAGGAGCGCGAGGCGCGCCGCTACGTGATGACGCGGCGCCTCGGCGGCGTCGAATTCCTGGGCCGAGTTGGCGACGAGGAGCGGGACGCCCTGTTCAAGACCGCCGATGTCTACGTATCGCCGGCCACCGGCCGCGAGTCGTTCGGGATCGTGCTCCTCGAGGCGATGGCGTCGGGCACGGCCATCGTGTGCAGCGACATCCACGGGTACAAGGGCGTCGTGCGCCGGGATCGGGACGCGCTCCTGGTTCCGCCCAAGGATCCCAAGGCTCTGGCGGTCGCCATTGGCCGGCTGGTGGCCGATGACCAGCTCCGCGCCCAGATGAGCGAATCCGGCATGGAGCGCGCGCAGGAGTTCAGCTGGGAACGGGTCACCGGCAAGGTCGAGGACTACTATGGCTTCGTGATCCGTCGCCTCGCTGCCCAGGGGGCGTTGCCAGTCGGGTTTCGCGCCGAGGTCCCCCCGCCGCCGACGCCGGTCCGCAGGGGCGTCGTCTAGCCCGGATCAGTCCTCGCGGAGGTCACCTGTCGGCGCGGCGTCCTCCGGTTCTGCGCCCGGTTCTGCGCTCGGTTCGGCGCCACGCTCCGGGCCCTGCCCATTGCCAGACACGGCACCCAGTCCCGCGTTCGGCAGCAGATCGGCATCAACGCTCGCGGTCGAATCCGCGTCTGCGGCCGTCGCACTTTCATCCGGCTCAGGGAACTCGTCGAGGGCCGCCCCTTCGGCCAGCGCAACGCGCCAGACCCAGGCGCTGTAACCGACGATCACCACCACTGCGGCCAGGACAACCAACAGCAGGAGCGGCTGGAGGCTGATGAGGCTCGGTCCGGGCCCGGTCCGGTCAACCGTGCTGACCGGGAACTGGAATGGGTACACGTACGTTGGGAGGAGTCCCTGATATGCGTTGGACAGCGCGGCGGGAAGCGGCAGGGCGGCAATATTCGGATACCACAGCACGAACCACCCTCCCATCGCGACGAGGAGACCGGCCACGAACCGCCGCGCATCCCTGGCCGTGGCCACGAAGGTAGCCAGCGGCAGCAGGGCGATCGTAACGATCAGCGCGATCGGCTCGACCGGAATGTTCGTGGAGGTGATGATGGGCGTGTCGTCGAAGAAAGCCGAAGCCACGACAAACCCGAGGCTCACCCCGAGCGCTGCGAGTCCGGCGTTCCGGAGTCTTGTCCGCAGAGGGACGTTGTCGTCCGAGGCCTCGTCCGCGAGCGACAGGAGAAGCCGGACCAGGATCAGAACGCCAATCCCCACCACGAGCGCGATGGCGGTCGCCCGGCCGCTCAGCAGGAAGTCGGGTATCAGCGTCGGACAGGCGCGCGAATCGGGGTTGACGGCGTCCACGCGAACAAAGGCGCACAAGGGCCGATGGAGCAGCCAGAGCGTCGTCGGTGCGAGGACGGCAGCGGCCCCGGCCAACCGGATCAGGAGCCACGTCCGGCGCGAAGCGCCGTGCCACACCTCGGCCAGGAAGTACGCAAGGGCCAGGAACAGGAAGGGGAGGCTCGTGTAGTAGTGGTACTGGAAGGCGGCTCGATCGATGCGTGACCAGCCGAGCCACTGGAAGGCGAACCCGATGGTGATCAGGGCCAGCGCCGGGCTGCGTCGCACGAACGCCTGCCAGGCGGCAAAGGCCATCCCGGGGATCGCGATCCACCAGGCCACGAGGTTGCCTGCGTCGTAGATCGCGGCCGCCGTCCCGCCGGCAAAGCTCTGCTGGTAGAACCAGACGGGCTTGAAGTCGAATGCCCAGGCCCACCATGGGGACGAAGCCGCGTGGGGGGAGCTCAGGTTGTTGTGATAGAGGTACATTTCCTGGGTCAGCTCCCAGAGCGTCTTGCCCTGGTGACCCACCGGCCAATTGGTTAGGATCCGATGATCCTCGACGTTCGCCCAGGGGATGTACGACACCACGTACAGGCCGAGCGGAATGGCGACAAGGCAGATCACCACCCAGGCCATCGGCAGCCCGAGCATGGCCCCCGGTCGCAGCCAGCCCTCGGGTGCAGCGACCGCCGTGGGCAGGAAGCGCGCTGGATCGTCCCGTGATGGGCCGGCGGCCTTCGGTCCGAAGCCGATGCGGCCGATCAGGACGACGAGGGTATAGATCACGCCACTCGTCGCGACGAGGCCGAAAGCGGCCTCGGTTGGCGTCACCTTGATCGGACCTACCACGAATTCGTGTCCAGCGGCCCCGACGGCAATGGCAAGGGCCGCGGCGCCGATGGCGGCAGGCCCCCACACCAGGAGCCGCTCCTCCTCATCGGACCAGGCGATCGGGTGCAGCACGACCGCGGTCGAGGCGACGAGGGTGAGCGCGACCATCAGGCTGATGAACAGGTAGTTGCCGCCCGACTCACCGACCGGGACGGACAACCCGAGATAGCCGAGGGCCGTCGTCGCCAGGACGAGGGCGCCGATGAGCAGGAGCCGTCCGAGGGCACTGCGCGCGAGGATCAGGACCCCGAGGGCGCCGATCGCATAGAGCGCGACCCATTTCGCGGCGAGGGCGAACCCGAGCGCGATGCCGATGGCCGGCATGGCCAGCCAGAACGCGAGCCATCGCCAGCGCGATGCCCCGGATTTCCAGATCGCGGTGAACAGGACGTAGGCCGCGACGATGCCAAGCCCGACATAGGCGTCGTTCATGCCGATCCGACTCTGCGCAAAGAGCATGCCATCGACCGCGATCAGGAAGCCGAGGATCACGGCCACCTCACGCCGACGGAACAGGATCCGGGCCAGGAGATAGAGGAGGACCGCCATCCCGATCCCGGCGAGGACACCGGGCAGACGCCAGGCGTACGCGTGATGGCCGACGTCGACCGAGGCGATCGACCCCGTGGCCGAGAAGGCGAGCAGTTGCTCCCGGTCGGACGACGGATAACGCTGGTTGACATCGAGGACCAGCACTTCGGGGCTGAACGGCAGGGCGGCATCCGCGTAGACCGCCCGGGAGTGCGGTTCGATCACGTAGACCGTCGGCTCGCCCGTTTCGGGTCTGCTCCCGACCACGTGGACCATCTGTGTCGCGCCGTCGTAGGCGACCCAGCCGGCATCCGCGCCGGGCAGGACGAAGGTCGTGTCGAGCGACGGCGTCTCGCCGGTTCCCGGGGCGTTGACGGTGGCTACGTGAGGTCCGTCGTCCGCAAGGTACGAAACGTAGAGGCGGTCCTTGTCGAGGTTCGACGTGAAGGCCATGCCCGATGGCACCCCTGCCAGCGGGATCGTGGTTGGGATGGAGGGCGTTGCCGTGTCGAGGAACGCAACGCCGTCCGGCACGGCCAGCGCCACGGAACCGGTCCCCGCCTCCGCGATCGCCGAGACGACGCCGGTGGCAACGCGACCGACCTCGGACCCGGATGCCGCGTCGAGGACGATGGCCTCGGAACCGGCGATTGCGCCGGCCGCGGACGCGGTCACTGCGACGATCGTGCCGCCGTCCGGGGTCACGAGGAGGTATTGCAGAGAGGCATCGAGCTTCGCGAGCGGCGTGGAGACGACCGAGCCGGCATCCGGGGTGGAGCCGGTCTGCCTGGCGAAGTCGAGAAACGCCGTATCGATGACCCGGATCTCGCCATCGGTCGTCCCGACGAGCAGGCGGTGGGCGACTCGATCGATCGCGAGCGTCTGCGCTCCGGGAACCGCAACCTCGACGATGAGCGACCGGGTTGCGAGGTCATAGGCGCGGACGGCACCGCCCGTCACCAGCCACAGGCGATCACCAGCCCGCTGCGAGGCCGTGGTCCGTTCGTCCCAGCGGGGCTCGACGACCGCGGCTGTGACCGGGACGCCAAGTTCGCTCGTAGCCGTGGTTCGGTCGTTGCCCCAGGCGACGATCCCGCCGGCCATCGCGTACTTGGCGAGATGCGGGTGGGTCCATTCGTAGATGTCGTGCGAGATCCCGTAACGCCAGTCCTGGAGGAATTCGACCGCCGTGCGTGGGTGATAGACCTCATCGAAGTGCATCTGGTACGGCTCGCCGAGGCGCCAGACCCGGACCGTCAGGAGGGTCATCGCGAGGACGGCCATCATCCAGAAGTCGAGTTTGTCCACCCGGCCACCGGACTCGCCATGCAGTTCGGAGGATCGGTCTCGGCGAATGGGTCGCTCGTTGAGGCGGTGCCGGAACCATCCGAACAGGCCGACTTCGCCGGACGACGGGCGCTCGTCCCAGATGGGATAGGGCGCTGGGTCGTCGACACTCGACGTCAAAGCCTCTGCCCGGGACATGGCGAACGCGGGGCGTTGCAACGCGGCGAGATCCTCGGGCGCGTCGTTGTCGTCAACGATGGCGTCGCCGATGTCCTGCCATGGCTCGTCCCGGCTTTCTTCGCCGCCGGCTCCGCTCGCGGCCACCTCGGCGGCCAGTCGACGCGTGGCCCCGGGCCGGAACTGCAGGAACGCAAATATCAGGACGGCCGCCTGGATGGTCGCAGCGATCGCGACGACCTGGAATGACCCGAGCGCCTTGCCCGTACCCAGCCAGTCGTCGATGCTCGGGTTGTTCGGATAGAGCGTCGTCAGAACGAAGTACAGGTTCGCGAACGTCGCGAGGCTGGAAAGGACATAGGCGATCCGCCAGCGCCAGGAGACGGCGGCGAGGATCGCACCGAGCGCCACCAGCGGGAACAGGTAGCGCTCGTGGACGCGGGTGGGAACGACGAAGAACACGATGGCCAGGGCGGCAACCCCCACGAGGATCGTCTGTCGATCCGGGCGTCGGGCGACCAGGACGCTGATCACGGAGAACGCGATCAGCGTCAGCGCCGTCCCCACGATCACGGCAGGGATGGCACCGACCGAGAACGCCCGGCCGCAGGCGGCATTGGCGGCCACGACCATGTCGCACACCCAGGCGGAGTTGCTGGCGACGCCGCTGCCGTCGAAGGTGATCATGGCCCACGGGTTCCAGGCGTTCACCGACAGGTACGGGTAGCCGCCGGCGGTCTTGAAGATCTGCTCGATGAGGCCCGGCATCGACAGGCCGAACGGCAGCGAGAGTCCGACCGCCGTTCCGAGGCCGGCGAGGCCAGTCGTCGCAATCCGAATAGGCCCCGTGACGGTCGCCTCCCAGCGCATGGTCTTGCGTTGGGGCGTCGGACGGGTTTCGGCTCCGTAGCCACCTTCCGGCCAGAGGGCGCGCCGGATCGTGACGGCGGCCACGATCGGAATGAGGATGCCGAGCTGCGGCTTGATGAGGGCGGCGATGACGGTGAGGATCGCCGATCGCTCCGGACGGTCCCGCCACAGCTCACGCAGCCCGAGGAGCAGGAACACGAGGCCGAAGGAGTCCACCTGGGCCCACACGACACTGTCGAACCAGGTGATCGGATTGACGACGACCATGAAGGCGCCCAACCGGGCGGCCCGCCGGCTTCCGCCGAGTTCCAGGGTCATCGACCAGACGAGATAGGCGAGGCCGATGTCCGCGAGGATGGGTGGGGCCTTGATCAGGTCCCCGATTCCGCCCACCGCCTGGCCAACCACCCCGACGAGCCAGAGGACGTAGAGGTATCCGGGTGTGTAGTCGTGGAAGAAGTCGCGCGCATAGAAGCCGTGCAGGCCTTCCGACGCGAGGTTTTGCGCCCAGTACTGGAAGGCCTCGATGTCGTTCTTGAAGCCGGATCCGGGCAGGAGGTATGCGATGATGACGCGGAAGATGAGTCCCAGTGCGAGGAGGGTGAGGATGCTGCCGACGCTGTCCCGCGCCTTGGCATGCGCCCCAACCTCGCCCACGGGCTCACCCGACACGGGGCCTGTCAACCGGATCGGCCTCCTGCGCGAGTGATGAGGTGGATCGCAGCGTAGCACAGGGTCAGGCCGCTACCGGTCGCCCCAAATCCGTTCCGCATTGGCTCGATCTCCTGCCGTCCGTGCTTGTCGGCACCGTGCTCATCGGCGTGGCCATGGCGGCCTACTGGCTGCCTGGGTCGGTTCGCTATTACAACCACTTCGTCTGGCAGGCCCTGGCCTTCCTCGGCGGGCACGCCGCCATTGCCTGGCCCGTTCCGGGCAATGACTACTTCCAGGATGTCTTCCCGGTTCTCGACGCGTCAGGTGGTCAGACGGGATTCGCCCTCCTTCCGTTCCCGCCCCTTCCCGCAATCATGCTGATGCCCGCGGTGGCGATCTTCGGGCTGGCCACGGACCATCGCGCCGTGTCGGTGGTCCTCGGGGCCATCGACGTCGGCCTGTGCTGGTGGGCCCTCGGCCGTCTCCCCGTCGGGCGGCCCGTGCGGCTGGCCGTCACGGTCTTCTTCGGGTTCGGAACGGTCTTCTGGTACGCCGCCGAGCTCGGGACCACCTGGTTCTTTGCCCATGTGGTCGCGGTGGGCTTTGCCTTCCTCGCAATCGGCATCGCCCTCGGTGGCGATCCTGCGCTGGCCGAGGACGAGGGCACTGAGGACGACGATGCGGACGGGACCGTGGCATCGATCGCCGGTGCGGGCATGAATCGCCTGATCGACGCGACGCTGGGCGCGTTCGCCGAGACCCGACGCCGACTGCGTGACCCAGGCTCATTGATCGATCGCCGGCAGTTCGCAGCCGGCCTGCTGTTCGGCATCGCCTGTACCGCGCGCCTGACGATCGTGTTCGGCGCTCCGTTCTTCGTGTTCGTCGGGAGCGGCGGAAGCGCTGCGCGACGGGCGATATCGGCCGGGCTCGGCGCGATCATTCCGATCGGCTTGCTGCTTGCGTACAACCAGGTCACCACCGGCCACGTCTTCCATCCCGGCTACGAGTATCTGTACCGCCTGGAGGCGAACGGATACGGCGCCCTCGGGTATCACCCGGCCTGGAGCATCGAGGACATCCGCTATCTGCCCCAGAACCTCGGATTGATGCTGTTCGGCATGCCGGCCATCCTGCCCGACTACATCCCGAGCGGGTTGGGCCCCGGCGCGGCGCTGTGTACCGACCCGACCGCGGTGCGCGGCTTGTTCGACGTCACCTGTCCGATTGCGCTGCCGCGCGATGTCGGGATGAGCATCCTCCTCACCAGCCCCGCATACCTGCTGGCCTTGCCTGCTCTCCGCGATGCCGCCCGGTCGCGACTCGTCGCCGGCGCTGGCGCGGCCGTTCTGGCGATCGCGATCGTCAACCTCATGCACTTCAGCCAGGGCTGGGTCCAGTTCGGCTATCGGTTCAGCAATGACTTCGTGGTCTTCGCCCTCCCCCTTGTGGCCCTCGGGATCTCGCGCCGGGGCGGTGTCGGGTTGCTGGTGATGTGGTTGATCGGCGTTTCAGTCGCGGTCAACTTCTGGGGCATGACCTGGGGCAATCTGCTCGGATGGTGAGCGCCATCGGTTCGTTCGCGACCGGTGCAACCCGGATGGGACGCTCGTTCGCCGTTCTCGGACCCCTCGTGGTCGGCCTGATCGTCATTGCGGTGATCCGCCCGGGTCTCATGCCCGGCGTCGGGTACTGGGACACCGGGGAGTTCCAGACGATCCTGCCGGTCATGGGAACGGCGCACCCGACCGGCTATCCCACGTACGTGCTCCTTGGCTGGGTGCTCAACTTCCTGCTGGCACCGCTCGGCGAACCGGCGTTCCGGATGAACGTGCTGTCGCTCTTGTGTGTGGCTCTGGCCGGGGCCCTGACCGTGCATCTCGTCGCTCGCCTGACCGGGCGCATCGCGATCGGGATGGCTGCCGGACTGGCCGTCGCCCTGGGTCCGGCGACCTGGCGAATCGCGACCCATGCGGACCCGCACACGCTCCACCTCGCCCTCGTCGCCGTGCTGTTCGTGCTCCTGGCGCGCTGGGAGCAGGCGCGCGCGTCGGCCCGGCCATCAGCCGACCGATGGTTGATCGCCGCGAGCGTCGCCTTCGGCCTGTCGGTCGGGAATCACTCGCTCACCCTGCTCCTGGCCGTGCCCGTCGGCCTGTATGTCCTGAGCGTTGAGCCCGGGATCCTCCTGCGACCGCGCCTCATCGCCACATGCGTGCTGGCGCTCGCCGTGACGGTCGTCGCGATCTACCTCGAGCTGCCGCTCCGCGCGGGCCCGTTCCGCGCTCCGCTCGTGTACGGATCGCCGGACACGTGGAACGGCTTCTGGTACGTCGCGCTGGGGGAGCAATTCCGTGGTTCCGTCATCGACCCCCTCGGCGAGTTGCCGCGCAAGTTCGCGGACCTGTCACGGCTCGCGTCGGCCGAATTCGGGTATCTGACACCACTCATCCCGGTCGGGTTCGTGGCGACGGCGTTCCGACATTGGCGATTCGCGCTCCTGACCGGCTCGGCGATGGCGATCACGCTGCTCTTCAACGCCTCGTATGCGAACGCCGACATCAGTCGCTACTACCTCGGCCCTTCGTTGTGGGCGTGGACCTGGCTTGCGATTCTGGCCGGAGTCATCGTCGAGCAGATCTCCGGCGCTCCTGCGGAGCTTGATGCGGGCGTTGATGACGGGGCCATCCAACCCGACACGTTCCCGTGGTGGCATCCGACACGGCTCGCGGCACCCCTGCTGGCCGTGTCCCTCGCCGGCCTCCTGCTGGTCCCGACCGCCACCGGCCTCCAGACGCGAGCAGAACTCGCCGATTCCAGCCACGATACGGCGGCGCGGCAGTGGGTTGTCGCCGTGCTGGCGGACGTCGAACCCGATGCCGTCATTGTCAGCTGGTGGAGCACGTCCACCGTCCTCTGGTACGCCCAGTTCGTCGAGCATCAACGTCCCGACGTGATGATCATCGACGATCGCACCCGCCTGGACCTGGACTATGGAGAGGCCACCGACGTGATCGCACGATTCCTCGATAGCCGGCCCGTGTACGTCATCCGGGCCAACGCCTACGACCTCCAGAAGGTGAGCGACTTGTTCGACCTGGTGCCGGTCGGTGGGCCGATCACGGGCAACCTGTACCGCGTCCTCGACACTCGGGGCGCCGGAGGTTGAGCGATCCTGGGCGTGTGGCCGCGCTGTCGTACTTCTTCCCGGCCCACAACGAGGAGGCGAATCTGCGCGGCCTCGTCGAGGAGGCGCTGGTCGCACTGCCCGCGCTCGCGGACACGTTCGAGATCATCATCGTGGATGACGGATCGCGTGACGCAACCCCCGCGATTGCCGACGAACTCGCCGCGGCCAACGAGCGGGTACGGGTGGTCCACCACCCCCGGAACCGCGGGTACGGAGCGGCGCTGCGATCCGGGTTCGGCGCGTCGCAGCACGATCTGATCGCGTTTACCGACGGCGACCGCCAGTTCCAGGTCGCCGATCTGGGCCGGCTCACGGCCCGGTTCCAGGAAGGCGGGGTCGACGCGGTGGTCGGGTTCCGGATCAAGCGTGCCGATCCGCTGATCCGGACGCTGTACGCCCGAGCCTATCGACTCGCCAACCGGATCTTCTTCTCGCTCAAGGTCACCGACGTCGACTGCGCCTGCAAGGTATTCCGACGGGACATCCTCAGGGGCATCGGGGTCGAATCGGAAGGGGCCTTCTTCTCCGCCGAGCTGCTGATCAAGCTGCGGGCCGGCGGGCGGACCGTGGTCGAAGTTGGCGTGCCGCACTATCCGCGCGTGGCCGGCACGCCGACCGGCGCACGACCCCAGGTGGTCTTTCAGGCGATCCGCGACTTCTGGTCCCTCCGCATCCGGATGTGGATCGGGCGGGACCGCGCGCTCGGCCGCGGGGCGGAGATCCTCCCCCGGGACTAGCTCTTGCCCTGGTCCTTGTCCAGCGAGTTGATGAAGTCCCGGAACATCCCGAGTCGCTCGTCGACGACGGCTTCGCCCAGGGATTCGGTCGACTCGTCGGGGCGGAAATCGCGATCGACACCCGTCCGCTTCCGTCCCCGCCCACCCGGACCCGAGGACTCAGATTCGTCATCCGCATCCGGATCGGCGGCCAGGGCGGCGCGATCGAGGACCTCCTCTGCGACGAGGATTCGGGTCTGCGTTCGAACCGCCAGCGCGACGCAGTCCGACGGTCGCGCGTCGAGCTCGATCGTCCGTCCGTCGACTTCGAGGATCAACTGCGCGTGATAGGTCTCCTCGGCCAGGTCGCCGATCACGATCCGGTCGATCCGTGCCCCGAGCGCCTCGAGCGTGGCGGCGAACAGATCGTGGGTGATCGGGCGCTCGGCATCGAGGCCCTGGAGCTTCATGGCGATCGCGCTCGCTTCCCAGGCACCGATCCAGATCGGGAGGTACCGATCTCCTTCGATGTCCTTGAGGATGACCACGTGGCGGCTCGACAGCATGTGGACCCGCACGCTTTCAACCACCATCTCGACGAGACGACTCATGGCGGGATTATCCACCGCCCCGTCCGACTGGTGTGGTCGGCCTCGCGAGCGCCCTACGGTGCAGGCGCCGCCGACGAGGCCGGAACCGGGCTGCTGGATCCACCGGGAGACGAGGAAGGGGCGAGGACACTTGTCGCCGACTCGAGGACGGCCCGGTGCAACCCCGTGGCGGTGATCCAGACGACGGCGTCCGGGGCATCGGCAATTCCGGGCTCGACGTACCAACCGCGGACGTCGTCCCAGGCCTTGCTCCCGCCCGCCAGACGGTACTGCTCGAGATACCCGCCCTTGGCCTTCGAAAAGGCGACGAGCCGGGAGTTCGGGCTGTCATAGCCGTAGATCCGGCCCGTCCGGCGGTCCGAGCCGGACATGGCGGCGCCGAATGACGGCGCGGGCCGGAGCTTGCCATCCGGGAGCGCGGCCGCCGACCAACCGTCCGTCGTCCCGCTCACCACTCGGAGGATCGCTCCCGAGTCGGCGATCCAGATGTCGCCGTCGATGAACAGGCTGGTGACGCCGTCAACGGCACGTGGCGTGGTGAGGCGCTTGCTCGGAGCGCCTGGGAAGCCACTCCCGTCCGCTGCGGGGGCAAAGGCCAGGATCTCCTGCTCGGAGGGATCCACGATGTACAGGTTGTACAGCCCGGCTGATTTGTCGCGCACGAACGTGCCCATGGCGAGCAGGTCGGCGCCCCACTCCGCGGCGCCTTTGACCGTGACCTTGGATGGGGTGCCCCTGCCCTTGGCATCGGCGGGACGCCACCGCCACAGGACGTTCTTGGCGTCCAGAATCAGGACGTCGAGCCCGCCTGCAGACAGCAGGCGGGGCGCGGCCTCGGTCGATCCGGCGGCCTTGGTTCCCTCCCGGAAAATGGCGCTCGCCGTAAGGTCCGTGAGGTTGATCCGATACACGGATGCGGTCTTTGGATCGAGCACGTACGGAGCGCCATCCGGGCCGCGGACGAGGCTCGTCAGGTTCACGCCGACATCCTCGGGAAAGGTGAATGTGTCGATCGGCGTCACCTCGACGACGCCGTACAGCTCATCGAGCCCCGCGACAGCCTTGGTCCGCAGCGGCGTGATCACGGCGGCGGCGATGCCGGCCGTCTTCGCGATGTCAAGCTGGTCGACCGTATCCGTCAGCAGCTTCTCGGCGGTCTTCGGGTCATTGGCTACGAGGTTCACGCCGGGCCCGAAGACACGGTCGAGGTTCTTGCGCGCCTGGTCCAGCGCCTGCTGGCCGATCTCGGCCGACGCGATGGCGGGACCCGGCGCCGGGCGCGCTCCGAGCAGGGAGACGGCCAGGCCGAGCGAACCGGTCACGCCCACCAGGACCAGGACCGCGACCGCAGCTCGACGCTGGGTCTCGCGGCGCGTGCCCATCGGCGTTACCCGCCTCGGCCCGCGGGATCGTGTCGGCATCGCGTCCTGCGCCCGCCCGATGAGCCGGCTCAGGGTGCCACCGGCGGCCGATCGGACCCGCCGAGCGCCTTCCTGCGCGGCGGCCACACCACCGCTGACCGTGTCAGCGAGGGGGATCGGCGATCGATCCGGAAGGCCGGCCAGCGGCTCAGGCGGCTTGACGGCGACGAGCGTGCGGCCGGACCGGACCGCCGACAGCTCCGCGACCTCGAGCACCAGGCCGCCGTCGCTGCCGACGCCGCCGACTTCGGCAAACCGTTTCGTGAGGTGCTCGATGGCCGGCTGCGGGTGGAGTGTCACGAGCGCGTCCTTGAGCTCGTCGGCCCCGAGGCGCTGCATCAGGTTCGGCGAGATCAGGACGAGCTGGTCGCCGATGCCGATTTCACCCCGCCACACGTCGGGCTCCAGTTCGGCCGTCGGCAGCCCGCGCTCGCGGTCAGGGTCCGGAAGGGTGCTGAGGCGGGCGCCGCGGCTCAGATAGGCCTCCGCGGGGCCCACGGTGGCAACGTACAGCTCATGGTCCCGGACGACGGCGATCGCGACCCCGATCGGGGCCGGGGCGCCGGCTCCCGCGACTCCGCCCGCGCCGAGGGCGCTCCGCTCGCGGGCATGCGTGAGGCGCTTGTTGGCGGCGAGGATCGCCTTGATCAGACAGACCCGGATCCCGGCCGACTCGTCGTAGTAATACTCGTGGCGGATGACGTCGGCGACGAGCTGGGTCGCCTCACGGGCCTTGGGCCCGGGCACCATCGACGTCACCAGCAGGTACAGCTGCCCCTTGGACCGTGCGCGAGAGCCGACCGTCGGCTCGACGACGACAGCCGTGTCCGGTGAGTCTGGGTGGCGATGCTGGTCGGCGAGAATGCCGAGTTTCATCTGAATTCGGGGGGCCATGCAAGCCTCTGCCGGGGATATTGGCGATTGGCCGGGCGGGGATTATCGCATGCGAACGATCGGTTTCGGCCTCACCGAGACGGGCCGTGGGAACGGACCGTGACGCGCAGCTCGGTGACCTCGGCGCCTCCTGGGGCGCTCCGGAAGGCCGACAGGATCGTGATGGACCGAAGCCGGAGCTCCTGCGCCACGATCGGTGCGTCGGCCTCGACGACCAGGACCTGGCCGTCAACCCGTACGGCGCGGCAAGCGCCATGGGCGGCCGGCGCGCGTTCGGCGATGAGCGCATCGAAGGTCGCAACCATCCGCGCGCGTCGCAACTCGTCGGCCAGGCCCAGCTGCGCCGCCGCGGCCGGCATCAGGTCGCCGATGCGGGACATCGGGCGGCGGCGGCGGCGTTCGCGCTCTTCGGTCACGGGGCGTCGACCCGGGTTGGCCCGACAAGGGTCGCGTTGCCCTGACCCGCGCGATCGGCGGATTCCGTGGTCATGTCCGTGTTCGCGTCCACGCGCCAGGTGTCGGCAATCGCCAGCAGGCCCGCATCGAGATCGTCGAGCGTCGTGGTGGTGACGAAGGCCTGGGGCAGCGAGGCGATCCGCCGGACGAGGTGCGAGCGCCGCTCCGGATCCAGCTCCGAAAAGACGTCGTCGAGCAGGAGGAGCGGGGGGCGGCCGTCGATCGCCGTCAGGAGGTCGAGTTCGGCGAGCTTGAATGCCAGGATCGCCGTCCGTTGCTGGCCCCGGGATGCGAAGCCGGCCAGGTCCCGCTCTCCGAGCACGAACGACAGGTCGTCCCGATGCGGCCCGACGAGCGTGGTGCCGTTCCAGGCCTCCTTCTCGGCGGTCTCGGCCAAGCGTCGCTCGAGGGCCTCGCGGGGGGCCTCGCCGGCACGGGCAGGAGCGTTGGTCTCGTAGCGGAGCCCAAGCACGGCGCGCGCCGCCTCATCAGGGGCGATCTCCGCATGCGCTGCCGCGAACGGCGCACCGAGCTCGCTCACCACCTCGAGGCGGAGGTCGACGACTTCCCCGCCGGCGTCGAGGAACGGCTTGTCCCAGTAGCGGAGTTGCGATCGATCGGCGGTCTCATCGCGAATGGCGCGCAGCAGTCCGTTGCGCTGCTGGAGCGCGCGTGTGTAGGTCGACAGGGCCGAGGCATAGGCCGGGAACCGCCCGGCGGCGATCCGATCGAGCGCCGCTCGCCGCAGCGACGGAGAACCGGCGACCAGGAGCATCTCCTCGGGCGCGAACATCACGACCCGGAGGGCGCCGCCGAGCGATGCCGCACGGCGCGGGACACCGTTCACGCGAATGCGCTTGCGTGACCCGCCTGATGCCTGGGCGCTACCTGGGCGCACCAGCGTGAGATCGAGCTCGTCCGTTCCGACGACGCCCTCGACCCGGGTGACATCGGCACCCCAACGGATCAACTCCGCGTCCGTGCTGGTCCGATGGGAGTGGCCCCAGGCGAGGAGGACGATGGCCTCGAGCAAGCTGGTCTTGCCCGCCGCGTTGGGTCCCCAGACGAGCTGCGGACCACCACCGAACCGGGCGCTGAGGCTCGCGTATCCGCGCAGGTCGGTCAGTCGGACGGACGAGAGCGTGACGGCCTCTAGGAGGTCGTGCGGACCGGCATGACCACGTGGACGTAGTGGTCGTCGCCGATCGGCTTGAAGACGCCCGGCGCCAACGGACCCTGGAGCTCAAGGGCGAACTGCTCAGCCGTGACATTGGTCAGGACATCGGCGAGGTACTTGGCGTTGAAGGCGATCGTCGTTCCGTCTCCCTCGACGCTGGCCTCGACCTGGCCGACGTGATCGCCGATCTCCGCGTTGGCGCTGACGGTGATCCCGGGCTCCCCGTCGCCCCCGATCTGGAGCTTCACGATGTTGGCCGATTCGTGGGCAATGAGCGCGGCCGGGCGAACCGCCCGAAGGAGCTCCTCCCGGTCGAGGATCGCGCGCGTCGTGTGGGCCTGGGGCATGACCGATTGGTAGTTGGGGAACTGGCCGTCGATCAGGCGGCTCACGAGGTCGACGCCCTCGAGATGGAACAGGATCTGGTTGCGCGCCTGGGCCAGCACGATCTCGACCGGGGCGTCGCTATCCGCCAGCACGCGCATGAGCTCCGTCAGGGCGCGAGCCGGTACGACGACACTCGTCTCGGCGACAGAATCGAGGACCGGGATCGTCTTGACGGCGATCCGGTAGTTGTCGGCTGCCGCGAGCGTGACCTTGTCGCCTTCGAA
Source organism: Chloroflexota bacterium (assembly GCA_031373765.1). Classification (GTDB taxonomy): domain Bacteria; phylum Chloroflexota; class Limnocylindria; order Limnocylindrales; family CSP1-4; genus UBA5189. The sequence goes on along the minus strand of JANMNF010000175.1, from coordinate 549 downwards.
CCGGCACAGGACGCCGGTCAGGATCGGTCGTGCCTCATCGCTGGCTGCCGCAAAGGCTACCTCCTCGAGGGCGCGCTTCAGGACGTTCTGGGCGATTCGCGTCGTCGGGCGCTCGCCGGTGGTCTGGATGGCCGGGAATTCTTCGGCATCAATGCCCTTGAGGTGGGATTCGAACCGTCCGCATCGAAGGTCGAGGGTCTCGCCGGCGCCGAGCTCGAGGTCGATCCGGTCGCCGCCCTGGAGCGAATTCACCAGATCTGTGAGGAGCTTCGCGGGAACGGTCGTGGCGCCATCCGACTCGATCTTTCCGGGGACCCAGTAGGTGATGCCGATTTCGAGGTTCGTAGCGGTCAACTTGAGGCCGGCGTCCTCGGTCCGAAGCAGGACGTTGGCCAATACGGGCAGCGTGCTTCGAGCCGACACGGCGCGGCTGACCACGGACAGGCCGCGTGCCAGGTTCTCCTGCATGACCGAAAGCTTCACGTCGGGTTCACTCCAGACGAAACGGATGGTGATCGAGATCTACCGGTAGATGGTAGCGGTCGCTTG
>JANMNF010000135.1:0-1782 GCA_031373765.1 Chloroflexota bacterium | reverse complement strand
CGGAACACGCCCGTGCCGCCGAGACCGACTTCGAAGCCTCCGAGCGGTACCGGCGCCGAGTCCCCGACGATCACCCACGCCTCGTAGACCTGCGATCCGGTCGTCGGCGCGAGGTTCTGGACGGCGAGGATCACCGACCCGCCAGACGCGGCCATAAGGCCGGTCGCACTAGATCCCGGATCGGCCGACGCCAGGAAACCCGACTGGGCCCCGGGCTGAGCGGCGGCGTTGAGAACTGCCGTGACGGCGGCGCGGTAAGCTTGGGCAGCAGCCAGATCGCCCTCTACGCCGGACAGACGAGACTGAAGCTGCAGGTTCCAGGCGCCGAGCACGGCGATGGCAAGGACTGCGGCGATCCGCAGGGTCCACGTTCCGCGGCGAGACACACGGGCGGCGGCGCGCAGCTCGCGATCCGCAGCCGACGGGAACGGGATGGGCGGGGTCGTCACAGCGCTCGCGGGCGGGGCAGCGCCTGCCGGGGCCTCGGGGACCACCGGGCTCGCACCTGGCCGCTCAGCGGTAGCCGGGGCCGCGGCGGACTCGCGCGCAACGCCGGGACCCTCGGCCGCAGCCGCTGCCAGCAGGCGCGATCGTAGCGCCGCCGACGGCTCAACAGGATCCAGAGAATCGGCGAGGTACGGCACCACGCCACCGAGCTCGGCGAACTCAGCGTGTTCATGCTCGCAGGTTGCGAGATGGGCGCGAACGGCCACAGCCTCGTCGGAGCTCAGGGCCCCGAGAACGAACCCAGCCGCGAGGTCGCGAGCGTCGTCGCAGGTCATGGTCATGCCGATGCTCCAGGCGAGTCCGCCGAGCCGGGTCGATGGGCGGCCTCGCCGCCGCCGCCGACAAGGGCGCCATGCAGCAACTGGAGTCCAAGGCGCATCCGTGACTTCACGGTCCCGAGCGGAACACCGGTCTGGATCGCAATCTCGGACTGGCTCAGGCCGCCCCAATAGGCGAGTTCGATGGCTTCACGCTGGACCGCCGAGAGGACCGCAAGGGCGGCCCGGACCTCGACCGCATCGAGACGACCGGACACCTGGGGCCAGATGTCGCCCTCGATGAGCTGGCTGGGGGCCGGTAGTTCGGCGTCGGGAAGTTCGGTTACGGGCTTCCGCCGTCGAACAGCGTCGATCGCACGGTGGTGAACGATGGATAGCAGCCAGGTCTTTACGCTCCCTCGCCCCTCGACATAGCGCGAGGCATGGCGCCACACCCCCATGAAGGCGTCCTGAACGACATCCTCGGCGAGGGCCGGATCGGCGGTGATGCGAAGCGCGATTGCGTATGCCATAGCTCGATATCGGTCGTATAGCCCTTCCAGGGCGTCAAGTCTGCCCTCGCCGACATCGACGAGGATCAGCCGATCAGCATCGTCCTCCGCCGAGGCCGTCCTCAGCGAATGTCGAGCCTCGTCGGTCATTGCGGTATGCGTCCTCGACCCGGCTTTGGTTCACTCTCGCCGCCGATCGACGCCATGTCCGGCCGGTCAATGATCTCGAGGGCGGCGTTCAGCACCGACGCGAACACGGCCTCGGACGGGCGATCAGCATCGATGACCGTCCAGCGGGAAGGTTCGGCACGTGCCATCTCGAGAAATCCGGCACGAACCCGGAGGTGAAACGCGAGATCAAACGCCGTCTCGAACCTGGTGTGGCTGTCGGGTGTCTTTCGGGCGAGGCCCGTGGCCGCGTCGAGATCGAGCAGCAGCGTCCGTTCGGGCGCCAGGCCACCGGTCGCAATCGCGATGATCTGGTTGAGGAGCCCGAGGTCCACGCC
>JANMNF010000120.1:0-4180 GCA_031373765.1 Chloroflexota bacterium | reverse complement strand
GCCTTCTCCTACAGGTTCCCGCGCCGCGCCTGTTCGATCTCGATGGCCTCGAACAATGCCTTGAAGTTGCCGACCCCGAACCCGCGGGATCCGTGCCGCTCGATGATCTCGAAGAAGAACGTCGGGCGGTCCTGGATGGGGCGGGTGAAGAGAAAATGTGCTCAGGAGCGGATCGTCGCTGTACGTTTGGGGCACCTCGTACGTCTATCAGTTGGCGGCGTCGAAGAGGTGGAGGTCATCATGCGTTCACGGCGAACCTTCCTCGCGATCGCGTTTGCGATTCTCGTCCTCGGCGTGCTCGCTCCAACGGCAACCGCGAACTCGACGCCCAGCCCACTGCATCTGGTGAAGGACTGCGGCACGTTCAACGGTGGACCGACGAGTTATTGCACGATCACGGTCTCGAATCTTGATGTTCTCCCACTCGGCACGAAGATCCGGTATACGGGTCCGGTTCTCGACAACTCCTATTTCCTGAGCAGCAATGTCACCGCCGATGCCGGGCCGACTGGCAGCGCAACCGGCTACTGCATCTTCGATGGCAAGACGTCGACGGGACTGTGCAGCTTCTGGGGTGGGTCTGGAACACTTGCCGGGTTCAACGCGATCCTTGACGTCACAGTCGACGATCTTGGGTTGTTCCACCTCGATGGGATGTACTACTTCGCCGATCCGGTAGCTCCGGACACATCGACCCAAACGCTGACGAGGGTCGGGCTACCGCGCGCCTGGCAGCGAGCGTTCTGAGCACAGGGGCGGCTTGCATGGCACTGCGAACCCGCCTCAATCGCCCACGAAGCACGCGCAGATGGCGCTGATGGAGTGCTGATCGCGCTCCGCGCCGGCCGGTCTGCTGCGACGGACGCGGTCGGCCCACCGCAGCAGCCGCTCGAGGCCGCGGTTGTGGCAGACGTCCACGATCGACGTGGTCGTGAACTGTTCGGGCTGTGTCGGCGGCTGGGACTCGACGATGACGAGGCAAACGACGCGGTTCAGGAGGCCTTTCTCCGGATGTGGGCGGAATCGGCACGAGGAACGACGATCACAGACCCGGAGGCGTGGGCATTTCGAGTCACCTATCGGCTGGCCATGGACCACCATCGGCTCAGCCGGCTGGGGCGTTCGCTGGCAGACCGTCTCTCGGCAATCGGCAGCACGGACGAACTCGACCCAACCGACCGTCTCGCGGTGTGGGCCGCGGTCGACAGACTCCCGCCGCGCCAGCGAGCCGTCCTGTACCTGCGCTATCGCGCCGACCTTTCATACGAACGGATCGGGAAGGTGATGGGGATCACCGCCAACGGGGCGCGCAACGACGCGAGTATCGCAACCTCCTCACTCCGCAAACGCTATTTGAACGAGGAGGGTCTCCGATGACGGGCCCGCTCGGCGAGCTTGAACGAACCCTTCGCGATGGACCGCCGGACGAGGTGGGTTATCGGCCGCGGGTGGTCGCGCTGCCGCCAGGTTCTCGGACCCCCGAGGTGAACCAGAGTGTCCCGGTCCAGCGCATCACCGGAGGGACATCGCTCCGCCAGGCAAGGTCAGCTCCGGCGTGGCAGTACCTCGCGGCCGTCCTGGCCGTTGCCGTCAGCATCGCAGCCGTCGGGATTGTCCGGACCCGCCTCCAGACCGGGGTCGCGGGGCCCGGATCCCCGTCGCCGAGCGCCGGGTCACCGAGCCCGAGCCTGCCATCGAGTTCCGATTCGCCATCGCCGCCAATCCTGATCCCCTCGTTGACCCAGACATTCGTATCAGCCCGGAACGGTTTCTCGCTGCGATATCCTGACGGGTGGACCGTTACGACGGCCACCGCCGCCTGGCCCGCCAATGCCTTCCTTCCATACGGGCACCCGGCGCTCGACACGCTCGCTCGGCCCGGGGAAGCTCGCCTCATGGTCGCATCGCAGGCGCTTGCCAACGGACAGACCGAGGACGAATGGCTCGCGGCGTTCTTCCGGCCGTACACGGGAGGCGAGCCCTGCGGCGCCGACCGCGCTACGTGGCCGCGCCTGGAAGTCGCCGGACTGTCTGGGTACCTCGACCTGGCCGACTGTCCCGTGCCCGTCGATTCCAGAATATCCGACCGGGATGTCGGGTTCGACGCCCTCGTCTTCGCCGGCGGACGTGTCTATCAGATCGGATTCGACGGCGACGTCGATCTCGCTTACTTCAAGGCGATACTGGCCACCGTTCAACTCGACCCCGCGAAGGCCACCGACTGACGGACTCGCGCGAAACGCCCCGTCTTGTACGTTCCGACCCTGCTGTCCGTCTGTGAGATAACGGCCCACCGCGAGCCTCTGCGGCTCTCAGGCCGTCGCAGCCTCGGAGAGTGGACATCGTGTCGACAGAGCAGGGCCCCGCGGGCCGATCCCTCCATCGATTGCCATCCGTGCGATGGCTCGTCATCGTGGTCGCAACCATCGCAGCGTTGACCATGTTGGCACCAGTCGTCTCGGCATCCTCCCCTCGCGGGTCGATCTACCTGACGAAGACCTGCGATGCCCCGGACCACTGCACGGTCCAGACCTCGCTCGCCGGGAGCCCGCTACCGGTGGGTACTGAGGGCTTCTACAACGGGCCGTGGCCGGTAAGTCGCCTGAGCAGCGAGGTCGTCCTCGTCACCCCAGGCGGTGCAGGGACGGCAACCGGACACTGCACCCTGAGCTTCGTCAGCGCCACCGGAACGTGCACGTTCGCGCGCGGAACCGGTTCCCTGGCTGGATTCCATGCCAACCTCACCGTGTCCACCGCTGATTGGGAAACGTTCCTCTGGCAGGGCAGCTATCACTTTGGGGACTGACCGACGAGCAACCGGGGTGAGCGTTGAGTGTCAGGCCGGTGAGGGAGCCCGTCTAGAGGTTCCGAGGTCGCGCCTTGAAGTTGCCGACCCCGAAGCCGCCCGAGCCGTGCCGCTCGATGATCTCGAGTAGGAGAAACGCAGATGAACAAGGTTCTCATCGGCAGTTCGTTACTGATCCTGACCGTCGTCGCGGCTTGCGGTGCGGTTTCCGTTCCTGCGAACACGTCAGCAGCTACCGTGCTGCCGACCAATCCACCCGCCGCGACCGGAACAGCAACCGGGGAGACGACGCAGACCGTGGGCCCGACCGTCCCAATTACGTTCCCGGCCATCGCATTTGTTACCAACCGCGATGGCAATAGCGAGATCTACGTGATGAACGCAGACGGTAACGGCCAGACCAATCTCACGCACAACGCCGCAAGTGATACCCACCCCGCCTGGTCGCCGGATGGCAAACAGATCGCTTTTACGTCCGATCGAGATGGGAACAATGAAATCCATGTGATGAACGCCGATGGCAGCAACGCCACCAACATCAGCAACAATTCGGCAGCAGACGATGTCGCTTCGTGGTCATCAGACGGCACCATAATCGCCTTCGTCTCCCTTCGCGACGGCGCCCCGGGGCTCTATTTGATGAACGCCGATGGCAGCAGCCAGATCGAGTTCGCGACTGACGTCAACAACGACCCCCCTGCATGGTCACCGGATGGCGCGCGGATCGCCTTCAACACCAACAAGAACGGCAGCCCCGGTGAAACTCTCGTGATGAACGTTGATGGCAGCGGCCCGCCGATTCGTCTCACAACGCAATCTGGACGGCTCTCGTGGTCGCCGGATGGAAAGTGGATCGTCTTCGACTCGTTCCACAACGATGTCACGCGCCGGGAGATCTACTTGATGGACGGTGATGGCAGCAATCCGGGCAAAGTAACCAATGGCATCGCTGACGACAAATACCCCGTCTGGTCGCCGGATGGCAGGCAGATTGCGTTCAACTCTGACCGCGACGGCAACAGTGAGATCTATGTGATGAACGCCGATGGCAGCGGCCAGACCAATCTCACCCAGAACCCGTCGTATGACATCTGGCCCACCTGGCAGCAGAGATAGGTCGCGGACTTCGACGCCGCCGCGGCCGCGCTAGGCGAACTCCTGGCAACTGTCCAGTTCCATGCGCCGAGGGCATTGCCGTAGAGCTCAAAGGCGACCGGCAGAACCATCGCCAGAGCCTTCTCCTACAGGTTCCCGCGCCGCGCCTGTTCGATCTCGATGGCCTCGAACAATGCCTTGAAGTTGCCGACCCCGAACCCGCGGGATCCGTGCCGCTCGATGATCTCGAAGAAGAACGTCGGGCGGTCCTGGATGGGG
>JANMNF010000238.1:0-1546 GCA_031373765.1 Chloroflexota bacterium | reverse complement strand
CAGGCGACGAAACGATTGTTGCCGGGATAGGCCGGTCAGCATGTTGAACAGGTCCGTGACGTCCTGCCCGATGTCCGGGCGTGCGGTCAGGATCCCCAGATCCGTGTACAGCCGGGCGGTCTTCGAGTTGTAGTTGCCGGTTCCGACATGGACATAGCGACGAAGCGCCGCGTCTTCGCGCCTGATCACCAGCAGGGTCTTGCAGTGCGTCTTGAGTCCCACGACGCCGTAGACCACGTGGGCGCCGGCCCGCTCGAGCTTGCGGGCCCAGGCGATGTTCGCCCGCTCATCGAAGCGGGCCTTGATCTCGATCAGGACCACGATCTGCTTGCCGCCTTCAGCGGCCCGAATCAGGTGCTCGACGATTAGGGATTCACCGGACGTGCGATACAGGGTCAGCTTGATGGCCAGGACGTCCGGGTCATCGGCTGCCTGCTCCACAAACCGCTCGACGGTGGTCGTGAAGCTCTGATAGGGATGGTGAAGCAGCATGTCGCCGGCCCGGATCACGGCGAACATGTCCGGCTCTTCGTCCAGGCCGGCCTGGGCCCGGGTCGGCGTAACCGGCACCCACGGATCACCGTGCAGATCCGGACGATTGAGATCGGCGACGACGCCGAGTCCGGTCAGGTCGAGCATCCCGCTCACGGTATAGACCTGGTCCTCGGTCACACCGATTCCCTCGAGCAGAACGCTTCGCATCGACTCGGGCATCGTTCGCTCGATCTCGAGCCGGACCGCCTCGCCGAAGCGACGGCGCTGCAGCTCCTCCTCGATCGCGAGCAACAAGTCGTCCGCCTCGTCCTCCTCCAGGGCGAGGTCGGCATTGCGGGTGACCCGGAAGAGGTGATGTTCCTCCACGTCCATGCCCGAGAACAGGAGGTCGAGGTTGGCCTCGATCACCTGGTCCAACAACACGAATCGGTGGTGCCCGGCCGGCTGGCCCGCAACTGGATCCAGTTCCAGGAGGCGCGGCAAACTCGGCGGCACCTTCACCCGCGCGAAACCTGCCGCACCGGTCGACGGGTCTCGAAGTCCGACCGCGATCGATAGGGTCAGCGTCGAGATGTACGGAAAGCGATGGCCCGGATCAACAGCGAGCGGCGTCAGGACCGGGTGGATCTCACGCACGAACCGCTCGCGAAGTGCGGCGTGGTCGTCCGGAATGTCGTCGTAGGCAAGGAGCTCGATCCCGGCGGCTCGAAGCTCGCGGCGGAGATCCCGGAAGGTTGCCGAGTGAATCGCCACGAGCTCAAGGACCCTGGCTCGGACCGCGGCGAGTTGTTCCGCCGGACCGCCATCCCCGGACAGGGTCGACAGGCCCGCTCGCACCTGCTGGCGCAACCCCGATACCCGGACCTGAAAGAACTCATCGAGGTTGCTCGCGAAGATGGCCAGGAATCGAACGCGATCGAGGAGCGCGTTTCGTGCGTCACTCGCCTCGAACAGGACCCGCGCATTGAAATCGAGCCACGCCAGCTCGCGGTCCAGCTGCCGCCGCCCGCCGCCACGTTGCCGCGCTGCCGAGGTGGCCGATGCCGCGGCT
>JANMNF010000099.1:0-1695 GCA_031373765.1 Chloroflexota bacterium | reverse complement strand
ATCTCCTCGAGGCGCTGGATCTCACGCTGAAGATCGAGGACGTTCGCCTGCGACTTGATGTCCGGGTAGCGCTCGACCACCGCGAACAGCTGGCGGACAGCCAAGCTCGTGGCCTCGGACGTCGCGGCCTGCGCTGGGATCGGCGCCGAAGACGAGTAGGTAGCGCGGAGCTGGGTCACCCGCATCAGCGTCGCCTGCTCGAATGCCATCAGCCCCTTGACCGCCTCGACCAGGTTCGGCAGCTCGTCGTGGCGCTGCTTGAGCGCGACGTCGATGTTGGCCCAGGCCTTTGAGGCCTGCTGGGCGAGGGTGACGACGCTGTTGTAGGTGGCCACGAGCAGGAAGCCCACGACCACGAAGACGAGGAGGAACGAGAACAGGGCGGCGAGTTCCTGAGGACTCATTGCGCGATTGTGCCGCTGATTGCGAGCGCCAGCACGACGGCCGAGCCGATCGCCAGGACCGCGCCGAGAAGGCCCACGAGGAATTGGTCCTGACCGCGTGCCACGGCGACGGACGGTGCTCCCTGCGACACGAGCATCGGACGGCCGGGACTGATCGCGAGTACCAGCTCGCCGGGCGCGATCTCGAACGTTCGCGTGAAGCGCTCCGCGGTTTCATGGTCCGCGACCGATGCGGGCGTCGCTTCCGGATCCAGGTGGGGCGCTCGAACCGGCTCGCCGATCCCGAATCCCGGGATCGAGGCATTGCCCCAGGCTTCTTCTAGATTCGCGGCCAGCGTCCCCGCGCCTCGAGCCGCGTCGAGATCCGCAGCGATCTCTGGGTCGCCCATCGCCGACATCGGCCCGCCGACCGCCGGTCCCTCGGCCAGGTCCGCGCCATCCGGGTCCGGCAGCTGGTCGAAGGGAAGTGCCGACCCGATGATCGTCACGGTGTCCCCCACCTCGATCCGCGCCTCTTCGTATTCGCACCGGCCGCGGCCGGTCCCGCTGATGATGCCCACTCGACTACTGCCCACGGTTCCGAGATCGGACCCGCCGACCGATGGGCGGACCGTGAGCAACTGTGCGACCAGGTCCTCACGATCAAGCGTGCCCGGTCCGATCGCGGATCCCGACCGGAGGTTGAGCCCCGGCGGCCGATCCCCTGCGAACCCGTCCCTCTCCTTGAAGACAGGGGGCACGTCCCAGTTCGTGCCTCGTGGAAAGACCCGGATGGCACCGCTGTCGTCGCGGAGGCGGAACCCGACGGCGCGCTCTTCGTCCAGCACGGTGTGCGTCGATCGTCCCTGTTGCTGCCGGACCTGGGCTCGAAAATACACGCATCGGCGGCTCTGAAGCGGTGAGGTCAGGGCCAGCTCTGCCGGCTCAACCCGGCCAGTGACGCGAACCTCGCCAACGGCGAGCGTCGCGATGCGCGATGTCCCCGTATCGTCCAGACGCCCGGCGCGCCGGTAGCCGCCAAAGCCGCGGAAGAGAAGCCACAAACCGCCGCCGATTCCGGCGATGGACGCGCTGACCAGGAGGGACGCAACGTCGGACATCGGCCCAATCGTACGAGACACGGGGGGCGCCGTGGTCGATGGCCGGTCAAGTCGCGCCTGTTGCGCGCGACACGAGACTCGCGACATACCATGCGCCCGTGTTGATCGACGATCTCAGTCGAGCGATGAGTCAATGGGCTTCGCGAGGCGGCGTACTCACGATGCTCATCCTCGCCGTCGGCGCGGTTGTG
>JANMNF010000049.1:0-11891 GCA_031373765.1 Chloroflexota bacterium | reverse complement strand
CGGGCGCTCGTCGGAGACGCCGATCCTCGAGGCGACCATTCCATCCCTTGTTGACCCGTCGCTCGTGGAGGGCTCCCGCAAGGGCACGCAGGTCATGAGCGTCATCGCCCAGTACGCGCCCTATGCGCTGCGCGACGGCGATTGGGCGAGTCATGCCGACGCGTTCGGTGACGCGGTCATCCGCACGCTCGAATCCGTGGCCCCGGGTTTCCGCAAGCTCGTGACCCATCGTCAGGTGCTCAGCCCGGTCGATCTTGAACGCGACTACGGCCTGACCGGCGGGCACCCCCTCCACGCGGAACCGGGCCTGGACCAGTTCTACCTGTGGCGCCCGATGCTCGGCCATGGCCGCTACCGGATCGGCGGGCTCGAGGGCCTGTACCTGTGCGGCTCCGGCGCGCACCCGGGCGGCGGCATCACCGGCGGACCTGGCCAGAACGCCGCCCGCGAGATCCTGTCCGACGTCAAGAAGCGCCGGTAGCGATCGGCGGTCAGGCATAGCTCCGCCGGTGGGTGGCGGGGCGCTACCCTTCGACGATGAGCGTCCAGTTCGTAGGTCGCACAAGCGAGCTTGAATCTCTTGCTTCCCTCATCCGGCGTGCCCGCCTCGATCGAGAGCCCACCGCAGCGCTCCTGACGGGGGAGCCGGGCAGCGGCAAGAGCAGCCTGTTGAGCGAGCTTCTGAGGCAAGGGGCTCCGAACCGATGCTTCCGAGTAGCGGGCTTCGAACCCATGCAAGGCGTGCCGCTTGCCGCCGTGGGCGACATGCTGCGGCACCTGGCCAAGTCAGCGAACGAAGGCGCCATGCTGGATCAGCTGGTCTTCGGCGGCCCCGCGGACGAGGGCCGCGATGCTCTTCGGATCTTTGAGGTCGCTCACCGCGCTCTTGCCGCTGAGGGCCCGATCGTGATCGTCATCGATGATCTGCAGTGGGTGGATGAGCGATCGCTTGCGCTCATTCACTACCTGCTGAGGGCGGCCGTATCAACGCGCCAGGCGATGACGCTCGTCGCCGCCTCGCGGCCATCACCGGCGGCTGCAGCCTATCGCACGAGTCTCGCCGCAGATCTGCCGACCGAACGGCGGACGTTCATTGACATCGGCCCGCTATCGATTTCCGATGGGCGCCTTCTGGCTCAGTCGATTGATGCTGAACTCGACGAGGCTGGCGCGGCCGACCTGTGGCGACGCGCCGGCGGCTCACCTTTCTGGGTCGACGCCCTCGCTCGAGGTGGGGCATCTGTCGATCGGACGGGCCTCATCACTGATCGTTTGCGGGACCTCAGCCCGGACGCCGGGGCACTGCTCGCTGCCCTGACCGTGGCGGCACGGCCGTTGCCGGATGAGGACGTGGCGAACCTGCTCGACTGGGAAATCGATCGGGTCCGGCAGGCAGCTCGTGAGCTCGCTGCTCGCGGCCTGGCGACTGCCGCGAGCGGCGGAACGCAGGTCGCTCACGACCTGATTCGCGAGGCGGTCAGCGAGACGCTTCCAGCCGCAGTGCGCCGCCGACTCCATCAGCGGATCGGGACATGGATCGAGGAGAGGGCCGGAGACGACCTGTCGATGCTTCGCGAAGCCCTTGACCATTGTGCTGCCGCTGGTTTACCGCTGACCAGCCTCGCCATGCGTTTGCTCACGTCCTCTCGGCGGCGCCTGCTTGGCGGCGATGATCTTCGACTGCTCGCCTCGATCAGCGATGCTCTCGAGCGCAGCGACCCGAATCGACTCCATCTCGACCGCAGCATCGGAGACTTGGCCGCCGTGCTCGGCGAGCAGGAGCTCGCGGAGCAGCGTTGGGCCGCAGTCGCGGACAGGTCCCCGGAGCCCCACGAGCGGCAACGAGCCGAGATTGAGGCTGCCAAGGCTGCCTATCGGTTGGGAAGGCCGGTCGACGTGCGCGCACACATCGAACGGGCACGCCTGGCCTGGGAGGCGAACCCTCAGGTTCTGGTCGAGCTGGACGCGCTGCAAGCCGAGGTCGAACTATGGCTCGAGCACGAAACCGCTACAGGGAGTGCGACCGCAGCGCGGGCGCTTGCCGGCGCTCGCTCTGTGGCTACGACGGCCGGCGGCATCGGACGCCTCTCGGAAGATGGTCGACGCGCCTACCTCACGGCGCTCGTGGTCGGGGGGGATGCGGCATTGCAGGAGGATCGCGCGGACGAGGTCATTCTCCTGAGCGCGACGATTCTCGAACTGGCCGAGGGACTGGGCGACGAATCGAAGGTGGCGGCGCTCATCAGGACGGGTTTTGCGCTACGCCCGCTTGCTCGCATCGAGGAGTCCAACGCTCAGTACCGGAAGGCATGGGATCTCTCGAAAGAGCTCGTCCTCCCGACGCTGACTGTCGAAGCCGGGCACGGCCTGGCGCGTGGACTCCGCGACCTCGGATGCCTGGTCGAAGCCCGAGACGTCGCCATCGAGACCGGCCGACTCGAGGCGCGGATCAGGAATGTACCGCGGCGCTGGGGCAGAGCCGCTTCCATCATCCACACCATCGATCTGTCCCTTGGCGATCCGGCCGCCGCACTTCAGGACCTTCGAGACGACGCTGAGACCGAGCCTGACCCGCACTACCGCCTCTCGATTCACCAGACGGTCGCGCGGTGGCAGGCGCGCTTCGTGGGCCCCAGGATGGCGCGCGAAGTCGAGGCCAGGCTGGCGCGGGCGCGCGCTGACTCCGGGCTCGCCCGGTGCCCCCGGTGTGCTGCAGAACTATCGATCGTCTCGGCGGAGCTCCTTGCCCGGATCGGACTCGTCCACGCAGCTCGCGACGCATTGGCGGCCTCTGTCGTCGGGGTGACCCGCACGTACCTCCAGCGAGACCTCTGGCGCATGGGGGCGACGATCGCGATTGCGGCGGCCGAAGGTGACGATGATCTTGCCGTCAGCACGCTCGAGCAATACACGGCGGCTTTGGTCGCAGCTGGACTGCGCGAGGAACTCCTGTGGGCTCGTCTGGACCTGGGCCGCATCCTCGCCCGGACCGATCGCCCGCGCGCGATTGCCGCGTTCACCGAAGCGGCTGAGTTGGCGGACAAGATCGGCGCGGTGAGCCAGGCTCGCCTCGCGTCCCAGGGACTGCGGGGCCTCGGCGTGCGGGCCTGGCGGCGGGGGCGTGCGGCCACGGGGGATGGGCTGGCCAGTCTCACCGGCCGAGAACACGAAATCGCTCGTCTGGTCGGGGACGGGAGCAGCAACCGCGAGATCGCCGAGGTCCTGCTCCTGTCGCCCAAGACGGTCGAACGCCACCTGACCAACGTCCTCGCCAAACTCGGGTTGCGCAACCGCACCGAGGTCGCGGCTCTCATTTCCTCGCGCGTGGTACGGGGTTCGCCCGATGAATGAGGGGTCCCGCGCCGCCTAGCCTCGCCTTGCGACTCCGACAGGGGTCTCGATGTTGGTGAGGAGGGTCAATGGCCATCGCGATGCTCGTCGCAGCCGCCGACACCCCCGAGCCAACCGTGGGCCCGGAGGCGGCAGAGCGGCTAGCCCAATTGGGGATCAGCCGGATCACCGTCCTCGCCGACCGGTTCGGTATCGGGGTCGTGCTGGAGGGCTGGGCGTTCGACCCAACCCGCATTGAAGAGGCCGTCCTGGCCATGTTCCCGGACGGTGGTGCCGGCGTCCGGCTGCTCCACGAGGTCGAACTCGTGGCGGTATCTGTCGCCGGCAGAAGGTGAGGAAGGTCTTCATGCGTCGCATCACAACCGCTATCGCCATCGGCGCCCTGTTCGTGGCCGCACCAGCGGCTGCATTCGCCGCAACGCCGAACAATCAGGCCTGCCTCGGGCAGGACTTCTCCAGCTATGCCCAGGCGGGCGGTTCGAGCTTCGGGCAGTACAACGCCTGGCTCGCCCAGTACGTGCCGGGCCTGGGGCTCCCGATCCAATTGCACCTCGCCGGTTACATCCCGGACTCAGTGGTCCCGAATAGCTGCAACAACTAGCTGCGCATCGCGCAGCCAAGCCCGTCCTGGCCATGTTCCCGGACGGTGGTGCCGGCGTCCGGCTGCTTCACGAGGTCGAACTCGTGGCGGTGGCCACGCCATCAAGCGCGACGACGTCGCAACTCATCGTCGACGCGGCGCGTTGGATCGGGGAAAAGGGGTGTACGTGGAAAGCCTTTGACCGATGCCTCTCCAGATCGATGCCATGTCCAGAGCGACGCCTGTCCAGATTGGAAGAGCCGCCCTGGAACCCACCGAACACAGCACAGATGGAGAACTGTCATGACAAGCAGGAAATTGCGTTCCGCGCTTCGCAGTCCGTTGCTCGCGCTGTTCCTGGTCGCCGCCTTCGCAGGCACTGCGATCGCCACGACCGCGAGCGGATTCGTTGGGACGCCGTTGTCTCGCGTAACGATGTCCGAGCCGGTACATTTCAACACCGGCGCTGTCAAGTTCCAGACGAAAGCAGCCGTCGATGTTGCCACCGCCACGATCACCGTTGCCCCGGGCGGCACCTCCGGCTGGCATACGCACCCGGGGATCGTGATCGTCTCCGTGAAGACCGGCAGCATCACGTTCTATGACCAGACGTGCGTGGGCACCGTCCACGGTGCTGGGACTGCCTTCGTCGAGGCCGCCGGCGACGGACCGGGCAAGGCCGTCAATGCGAGCACCACGGATCCTGCCGTCCTGTACGTCACGTACGTGGTCCCGACCGGGGCGGCCCTGCGGATCGACGTGCCGACCGACGAGGCACCCCCGGGCTGCTGACGCCACCCTGGACATCCCGCAGTTCCCGAATGGAGCCCCTCTTGGTGGAGGGGCTCCATTCATGTCGCGGCGATATCGCCGATTGGCGTTGACGTCCAGCGGGCGATCGGCTTGGGACCGGCCGCACCAAGACCACGAACGGGCCGAAGCGTGGAACGCTGCGGGCTACTGAACGGACACCCGCCAGAAGAATCGCGGCCACGTGAAGGTCCACGGCCCCACGTTCACCGAAGCGTCCAACTGGACGAGGTATTCGCCCGGCGCGAGCGGCGCCTTCACCCAGGCCGAGATGACCGCTCGATCGCCGTACCCGAGGACACGACCGCCGTGCTCCGGGGTGATTCCTTCCTGCTCACCCTCCGGTAGGCCGGCGAGTGCGGATACAGGGGCAATGGTGACGCTCCACGAGTGCAGGCCGGCAGCCTCGGGGCTGGCAGCGATGCGATCGATGGAAAACACGTACCCGGTCGGCACGGCGAACGTCATCGTTCCGCCCGGGCTGACCACGACCGGTTCGGCGTTCAACTTGAACTCGTGCGGACCGCACGAGTCCGAGCCGTAGATCGCGCCGTTGAGCCACAGGCTGCCGCAGCCTCCGAGATCCGAGTTTGGCGCCGGGCCTCCGGAGGTCGTGAGCGTGGCCGACCCGAAGACAGGCGGAGGCGTCGGCACCGGCCCAGTCGGCAACGGTTCGGGTTGGGACGCGGTAGGCGTCGGGGCCGGTGTCGGCGCTTCGGTCGGCGCGATCGTGACCCGCGGCGTGTCGACCGGGCCCGTCGAGGGCGTCGCGGCGAGGGTCGGCGTGGGGCCGGGCTCGACGGACGGGGAAGGCGACGCGCTCGAGGTGGCACAAGCGGCGAGGAAGAACGGCACGAGGATGGCAGCGACTCTCATCGGGTTGACCTCCGGCTCAGGGACGCGCGGGGATCGGACGTTGATACGCACCGGCGTGGACCGAAGGACAAAGGGAAACCCGGCCTATGCGGTCGTACCCGGGTCGGGCTCCTCGGAGGGTCCATCCGGACCAGGATCACCGACATCGGCATCAGTGAGCGGATTGGGCTCGCGCGGGACGCGGATCGAGCGGCCTTCGCGCTTCTGGAGGCGCTGGGCGGCACGTGCGGCGACTGGTCCGGCCTCGACGCTCTGGCCCAGCAAGTGGAAGAAGAAGGCGGACAGGACCGCAGCGATCGGAATGCCGAAGATCGCACCGCTGATCCCCGCGATCTTGCCGCCGACGAGGACGGATCCAAGGACGACGATCGGATGGATCCGGAGCGCCTGGGCCATGAGGCGGGGTTGGAGCACGTTCATCACGGCGAGCCAGCCGGCTGCCATCACGACGAGTGTCCCGAGCGCCGCCTCCGGCTTGGTGACCATCGCCACGAGCACGGGCGGCGCCCAGGCGAGGAAGGGCCCGAAGAACGGGATCGCCATGAGCAGGCCGGACGCAGAAGCCGTTGCAGCGGCGTAACCGAGCCCGAAGACGATATTCGCGATCAACGCGACCGCGGAGTACACCAGGCCCATGATCGCCTGTCCCCGAAGGAAGCCACCGAACGACCGTGCGACGCTGACCTCAAGCACACGCGCCGCTTCCTTGTACTGCGACGGAACCAGCCGGAACACCGAGGCGAGCAGGCGACCCCGGTCCGCCACCATGTACAGGGACAGAACCAGGATCAGGAGCAGGTTGGCAATCGCCCCGAGGCTGGCGACCGCGACTTGCTGGAGGGGCCCGGCGAGTTCCGCGGCATAGCGGCTCAGGTTGTCGAGGAATGCACCCGCCTGCGCGGTCAGATCGACGCCGGTCAGGCCTAGCCCGTTGAGCCGGGTTTGCCATGGCGCCACGATCGCTGGCAGGTCGTTCCGCAGGGTCGGGACGCTGCTGAGGAAGTCGGTGATCGAAGCGGCGATCGCACCGGCTACGCCGACGATCAGGAGCACGAGCCCGCCGAACAGCAGGATGTAGACGACCATCACGGCCCCCGCCCGCGACAGGAACGGGACGGTGGCCACTCGAGCCACGATCGGCGTGAGGATGAACGCGAGTAGCCAGGCCAGGAAGAAAACGAGGATGATGTCCCCGAATGCGGCCAGCACATTCGCGAGGAACCCGAGGACGACGAAGGTCAGCGCGATGGCGGAGAGGATCAGGACGATATCCAGCCAGCGGCGTTCCCTGGGCGTCAGCTCGAAGCTCAACTCGCCAGCCTCCTCGGTCCCGATCCGGCCTACCGGAGCCCCATCTTCTCGCGAACCTCGTCCATGGTCGCCGTCGCGATCGGCTTGAGGTGATCAGCGCCCGCCTCGAGCACCCCGTCGACCTGCTCCGGATGCGCCATCAGGTCCGCGTAGCGTTCCCGAGCTTCCGCGTAGTGCTTGATGATTCGCTCGGCCAGGAGCCGCTTCATGTCGACGCAACCGGTGATCGCCTGCCGCTCGCCGTCCCAGAGCTGGATGTAGTCGTCGCCGAAGAACCGCTGGAGCTGGCAGACATTGCAGACCTCGGGACGGCCCGGGTCGGTCCGCTTGATCCGTTGCGTGTCGGTAACCATCGACATGACCTGGCGCCGGATGTCGTCCTCTGACGCGAAGATCTCGATGGTGTTATTCAGCGACTTGGACATCTTGCGGACGCCATCCGTGCCGAGGACCACGGGCGCATCCGTGAATACGGCCCGCGGCTCGGGGAAGGTCTCGCCGTAGCGGTGGTTGAACGCCCGGACGATCTCGCGCGACAGCTCCAGGTGGGCGGCCTGGTCCTTGCCGACCGGCACCGTCGTCGCCTTGTAGATGACGATGTCCGCGGCCTGCAGCACCGGGTAGGTAAGCAGGCCGTGGTTGATGTCGTCGGGCTGGTTGAGCTTCTTCTCCTTGTACGTCGGCGTCCGCTCGAGCCAGCTCACGGGCGTCACGGTCGTCAGGAGCCAGGCAAGCTCCGTGTGCTCGGGCCGATGACTCTGGACGAACAGGGTGCACCGGTCCGGATCCAGACCAAGAGCGAGCAGGGCCGCGGCCATTTCCCGGGTCTGGCGGCGCATCCGGTCGGGATCGTGGGTGCTGGTGAGCGCGTGGTAGTCGACGATGCAATAGATCGCCTCGAACTCGTCCTGCAGGCGGACGTAATTCCGGATGGCCCCGAGGTCGTTGCCGATGTGCGGGGCTCCGGACGGCTGGATCCCGCTGAAGGTGCGCGCCACGCTGGAGTCGATCGTGGGATTGGTGGGCATCGTTGACCGAGTGTAGCGGAGCCACTGCCGCCCTAACGCCGTGGACCGAAGGCGCGGTCCCCGGCGCGCGTCGCGGGCAACCCCGTACCATCACGCGGTGACCTGCCGCGATCCCTACCATCAATCGACTCGAGGACGCCGATGAGCGCGCCGATGCGGGTCGACGTGCTCGGGGCCGGGTCCGTGGGTCGAGAGGTCGTCCGCGCGCTGCTCCAGCGGGCCGACGAGCTTCGGGCGGCCGACGGGTCTCCGATCGTCCTCGCTGGGGTTGCCGTGCGCGACGTCGCCCGGGCAGCGGCAGCGGGTATTCCCGAGGCATTGCTGACGGATGCGCCTGCCCACCTCTTGGCGGATCCCGACACGGACGTGATCATCGAGCTGATGGGTGGCGACGAACCCGCCCGTACCTTCATCGCGGCAGCCCTCGCGGCCGGCAAGCCGGTGGTGACCGCCAACAAGCACGTCATCGCGTACCACGGCGCCGAACTCGAGGCGACCGCGCGCCGGATCGGGACGCCGCTCCGGTTCGAGGCGGCCGTCGGTGGCGGGATCCCGGTCCTCGGCCCGATCGCGGCCGATCTCGCGGCCAATCGCCTCGACGCGGTGCGCGGCATCGTCAACGGCACGACCAACTTCATCCTTACGGCGATGAGCCGCGACGCGCGACCGTACGCGGACGTGCTGGCCGACGCTCAGGTCGCGGGTTTTGCCGAAGCGGATCCGACCGGTGACGTGGAGGGCCACGATGCCGCCAACAAATTGGTGATCCTGGCGCGCCTTGCCTTTGGGCAATGGCTTGAGCCCGCGTCGATCGGCCTCGCGCCGTCGGCCGCCGGTGGGCTTCGCGGTCTCCCCGGGATCACCGGCGTCACGCTCTCGGACATCGAGGCCGCCGCCGATCAGGGTTTGGTCATCAAATTGGTTGCCACGGCGGTTCGCGCGCCGGGTGGCGTCATCGCCGCGGTGGTCCCCTCGGCCGTGGACCGCGAATCGCCGCTCGGACGAACCGACGGCGTCCTCAACCGCATCGAAGTCGACGGCTCACCCATCGGGTCGGTCGCGTTTGGAGGGCCCGGCGCTGGCGGTGCGGCGACCTCGTCGGCCGTGCTCGCGGACCTCATCGCCATCTCGCGACAGGGCGGCAGTACCTGGGCGGGCCTCGGGACTGCTTCGGGGCCGGCCGCAGCACTTGCCCCAATGGGTGGCGACGTATTCATTGGTCCGTCGGGCGTTGCCTATCCGGTGATCCGATGACCGACGCCATGGCCCGTGCCGGGCTCCTGGCCCGATATGGCGAGCGGCTGCCGATCACCGCGGCCACGCCCCACCTGTCGCTCGGAGAGGGAAGTACGCCGCTCGTGGCCGTGCCGAGGCTCGGCGCGCAGGTGGGAGTCCCGAACCTCCATGTCAAGCTCGAGGGCATGAATCCGACCGGCTCGTTCAAGGATCGGGGCATGGTCGTGGCCGTGGCCAAGGCCCTCGAGGACGGGGCCCGATCCGTGATCTGCGCCTCGACCGGCAACACCTCCGCGTCCGCGGCGGCCTACGGCGCGGCCTCCGGCATGGAGGTCGTCGTCGTGCTTCCCAAGGGGGCCATTGCGATCGGGAAGCTGCTGCAGGCGCTGATGGCCGGCGCGCGGGTCGTGGCGGTTGACGGCAATTTCGATCAGGCGTTGGCCGTGGTCCGGGAAATGGCCGCCGATCCGAACCATCCGATCACGCTGGTGAACTCAGTCAACCCGCATCGCCTCGCCGGGCAGAAGACCGCGGCATTCGAGATCTGTGACGACCTCGGCCGAGCCCCGGACTACCTCGCCATCCCGGTCGGCAATGCCGGGAACATCAGCGCGTACTGGTCCGGGTTCACCGAATATGCAGAAGCCGGCATCGTCGAGCGCCGGCCCCGGATGCTCGGTTTCCAGGCTGCCGGTGCAGCGCCGATCGTCCTCGGACATGCCGTCGAGCACCCGGACACCATCGCCACGGCCATCCGAATCGGCAATCCCGCATCGTGGTCCCTGGCCACGGCGGCAAGGGACGAATCCGGAGGGCGGATCGAGGCCGTGACCGACGACGAGATCCTTGCTGCGTACACAGACCTGGCGCGCCTTGAGGGCATCTTCTGTGAACCGTCGTCGGCCGCCAGCGTTGCCGGCATCCGCAAGCTGGCGCAGACCGGTTCCATCGAGGCAGACTCACTCGTGGTGGCTGTTCTGACGGGCAATGGCCTGAAGGACCCAGATACCGCGGAGCGGACGGCGGGGCCTGGGATCATCGAGTCGAACGCCGACGTCGACTCGGTACGTATGGCGTTGGGTTGGTAAGTATTGTGAGGTTTGCAGGCGCATGACAACGAGTTGGTTGGCCGAGCTGGATGGACATCGAGTTGCGGTCGAGGTGCCCGCATCGACAGCGAACCTCGGTGCCGGCTATGACTGCCTGGGCATGGCGCTCGATCTCACCAACAAGGTCGTCCTCGAAGTTGCCGGTTGGAACAAGCCCGAACACGAGTTGACCGTCATTGGCCAGGGCGAGGGTGAGCTCCACGCCGACGCGGAGAACCGGTTCATTCTCGGCGTCGAGGCGGCCATCACCGAGGTCCACGGCGAGGTGCCGAAGGGCGCGTCCTGGCGGATCGAGATGACCAACAAGATCCCGCTCGCCCGCGGCCTCGGCTCGAGTGCGGCGGCCACCGTCGGCGGACTCCTGGCCGCGAACGCGTTGCTCGGTGACGTGCTGTCCACGAATGACATGCTCCGCCTCGCGACCCGGATCGAGGGTCATCCGGATAACGCGGCCGCGGTCCTGCTCGGCGGGTTCGTCGTATCCATGGACGTAGGTGATTCCGTGGAGGCGATCCGCTTCGATGTCCAGCGCGGAATCCGGGCCGTGGTCTTCATTCCGGAACTTCGCCTGCCGACGAACGAGATGCGGCGGGCACTGCCGGACAGCGTCCCGCGCGCCGACGCGGTCGCCAACCTTGGGCGCGTCGCGATCGGCGTCGCCGGCATGGCGACCGGGCGGAGCGACATCCTGCGGCTGCTGACCGAGGACCGCCTGCATGAGCCCTATCGGGCCGCGGTCTACCCACAGCTGCCGCGTCTCGTCGCCGACGCGCGGAAGGCCGGCGCGATCGGCGCGTGCCTGAGCGGCGCCGGCTCGGCGATCATCGCGTTCACCAACAAGGTGTCGATCGTCGCCGCTATCGAGGCTGCCTTCCGGGCCACGGCCGCGGACACGGATCTGCCGGGGCGCGTCGAGGTCCTCAAGCCGCGTAACACTGGGGCGGCCGTTCTCGCGAAGGCTTGAGCCGGTTTGAGGCGCATCGCCGTGCCGCGCCGGCTCCCGGTCGTCGTCGCAGCGCTCGCTGGTGTGCAGTCCGGGTGAGTTGACGCCCGGGCCGACACTGGATCCATGGACTCAGTGGGGAACCTTCTGCAGTCGGTCGCTCAGGGACTGACCGGCATGATCGCCGGAGCGTTCCGGGCCGTGAGCATTGCCGTCTACGGCGTTTTCCACGCGCTCCAGACGGCGCTACCGGGACCGTGGCTCCCGATCGTGGTGGCGGGCATCATCGGCCTCGTGATCTGGCTTCGGGCGAAGAACTGATCCGGCCCGCGGGTCGGACCTCGCGCTCAGGTCGATTGCCCCCTGATGAACGACAGGGTCTCAGCCCACGCCGCTGCGGACGCATCGGCATGCTCCGCAGCCTTTCGATCGAAGAACGAGTGCGGGGCATCGGGGTAGACGAGCGTCCGATGCTCGAGGCCCGCCGCGTCCATGGCCTCGTCAAATGCCCCCCGCACGTCCGGACCGATGTTGGGGTCGGCCCCACCATAGATCGCGAGGACCGGGGCCTCGATCTCGGCCGCCACGTCCGCGGGCGCCGGAGATCCGCTCCCGGAGGCGCCTGTCGGCCAGCCATAGAACCCGAT
>JANMNF010000026.1:0-6918 GCA_031373765.1 Chloroflexota bacterium | reverse complement strand
GGGAACCAGCGGACCCATTCCTCATTGAAGGAATCGAATTCGCTCGGTTCGCGCAATGACCAGTTCGCCCATACGACCTTGTCGAGTGAGCTTCCGGCACCTTCGAGCTTCGACCGCAGGTTCTCGAGGCACTGGCGCGTCTGTTCGCGGATATCGCCGCCGACGAAGCGGCTCGTGGCCGGATCGATGGGGCCAACCGACGAGACGTAGACCATCCCTCCGGCCTTCACCGCCTTGCCGTGCCCGACGCGAGACGTGGGCATCTCGGAGGCGTTGCTGAGTGCACCGATTCCCCAGCGAGCCTTGCCCGGAAGGGCCGGCTTGCTCGGGTCTTCGGCCGGAATACCGAACTCGCCCGGCGGGAGGTCGAGGCCCGCGGTCTTGAAAACCCCCATGAACGATGGCCGAACGCCAGTGGGCTTCAGCTGGCCCTCGACCTTGCCGTCCTTGTAGCCGGTCTGCTCGAATACGAAGATGTCCTGGGTCAGGATCTTGTCATCCTCGATCCCGTAGACCTCGGTGATGCTCACGATCTTGCGTGAGCCGTCCTTGAGTCTCGCCGTATGGACGATGACGTCGATGGCTGACGAGATCTGTTCGCGGATGGCGTGGAGCGGAAGCTCGTAACCGCTCATCAGGATCATCGTTTCGAGCCGTCGAAGCATGTCCTGCGTCGTATTGGCGTGGCCCGTGGACAGCGAGCCGTCCTGCCCGGTCATCATCGCCTGGATCATGTCGAGGGCCTCGGCCGCACGGCACTCGCCGACGATGATCCGGTCTGGTCGCATGTGCAGCGCGTTGCGCAGCAGGTCCCGGATTGCCACTTCCCCGGATCCTTCCGCGTTGGCCGGCCGTGCCTCGAGCGTCACGACGTGCTCCTGGCGGAGCTGCAGCTCGGCGGCATCCTCAACCGTCACGATCCGCTCGTCCTCCGGGATGAACGACGACAGGACGTTGAGGAATGTCGTCTTGCCGGAACCCGTGCCGCCCGAGACGAAGATGTTCAGGCGAGCCCAGACGCAATGGCGCAGGAAGTCGAACATCTCGACCGACGCCGTCCCGAAGTTGATCAGGTCGCGGACGCGGAAGGGCGTTGCCGAGAACTTCCGGATCGTGATGACCGGTCCGACGAGGGAGAGCGGGGCGATGATCGCATTCACGCGCGACCCATCCGGGAGCCGGGCGTCGACCCTCGGGCTGGATTCGTCGATCCGGCGTCCGATCGGGGCAATGATCCGATCGATGATCCGCTGCACGTGCTCGTCGTTTACGAAGTCGACGTCAACCCGCTCGATCTTGCCGCCTCGTTCGATGAACGTGTTGTGCGGCCCATTGACCATGACTTCGGTGATCGTCGGGTCGAGCAGCAGCGGTTCAAGGGGTCCGAGACCGGTGACTTCGTGGACGATGTTTTCGACCAGGCCCTGACGCTCGGGGCGTGTGATCGAGAACTTTTCCCGGGTGATGATGTCGTCGATCAGTGACGCGATCAGAGCCCTGACGTCACCCGGGTTGTTGGCATCCAGCAGCGCCTCGAACGCGCGGATCGCCTCGGTCTGCACACGAGCGCGGATGTCGCTCAGAAGCGCCTCCCTACTCGCGTCGCGCGGCGGGCGTGGACCGGCCTCCGGCGGCGCGGCGGGGCCGTCTGTCTGGACCGTTTCGACGGTCGCGCCGGCTCCCTGTTGAGCTTTCTCAACTCGCTGGAGCAGCGACATGAATGAACCTCCCTCGCGTGTTGCGACGCGACCCACCGATGGGCGATCTTCCATCGCCGGAACGCCGTGCCCGCTCACGCGGCTCGCGACGGTCTTCGTGCAGAGGATACCCCCGGCAGGTCCCTCGACCTCGATGCACCATACCGGCACGAAACGCAATTCGGTGGAGTTTTCGGGTCAGGTGGCGCGTCCGCGCACCGCTTCGCACGCCCCAGACGCGAGCCGTGTCCTCGCGCCGCCGGTCGGCCATCGAAGGGGAATGGTGCGCACTGTCCACACAGTTGGCCGCCCGCTCTGGCCCGATTGGGTCAGTCGTTGGTACCGTAGTCCACGAACGGCCACATCCTGTGGTCGACGGACGATCCTGCGGTTGTCGAATTTCTGACGGGGGCCTAGTGGAATGATTCTCAAGAACCAGCCTGGTGTCGACCGAAAACGCGGTCACCTCAGCCGACGTCTCGCGGTACTCATCACGGCAATTGCCGTTCTCTCGAGCTCCGTCCTCGCGGCCCCCGTATCGGCCGTTGTCGGTGGAACCATCACCGGCAAGGTCACCGCCACAGGTGGCGCCGCGCTGAGCGGGATCACGGTCCAGGCCGGGACGATCCTCAACAACGGTTGGACACCTGTCGGCAGCTCGACCACGACGGCGGGCGATGGGACCTACAGCCTGAGCGTTGCCGGCGGGCGGTATGCCATCCGGTTCACCGACGGCACCACCTACGCGACCGGTTTTTACAGCACGGGGGGCTACGTTTCGAGCGTCCCGGCCGCCACGCAGATCCTCGTGACGAGCACGACCATCGCGAACATCAACGTCATCCTGCCGCCTGCGCGGACGATCAGCGGCATCGTCACGGGGCCAGGCGCGATTCCCCTGTCCGGGATCTCCGTCGACGCCCTGACAAGCGCCGGCGTATTCATCGCCGCCTCGACCACCAACGGTTCCGGGGCGTACACGCTGTATGTGCCGTCGGGCTCGTACCGGCTTCGAATCTCGGACGCGACCAAGACCTATCCGTCCGGCTACTACACGGGCTCGGGGCTCGTCACGAATCTGGCCAGTGCGGACGGTATCGTGGTGACCGGGTCGAACATCACCGGCAAGGACATCCAGCTCACCGCCGCGCGGCACATTTCCGGAACGGTCATTGATTCCCTGTCCGCACCCGTCGCCGGGATGACCGTCACCGCGGGCCTCGGCAGCGCTACCACGGCCGGTGACGGAACCTACACCGTGACCGTCCCTTCAGATGCCCACATCGTCAAGTTCACGAGTTCAACCAACGCCCAGCCCGCGGGCTTCTACTTTTCCGGTTCGCCGAGCCTCACCGCGAGCCTGTCCGCCGCGACGGCCGTCGATGTGACCAGCGGTGACGCCACCGGCATCAATGTCCAGCTGCCCACCGGGGTCATGCTGAGTGGCACCGTCACCGGTACCGCAGGCGCCCTGCTGGCAGGTATCGAGGTCTGGTTGCTGCCGGTTGGTTCAGTGGACCCCCTGGTGATCTCCACGACCAACGCCAGTGGTGCCTATTCCATTCGGACCGGGCCCGGTTCCTATGTCGTCAAGTTTAACGATCCAGCTGGCAAGTACACCGCCGGGTTTTACCGCTCCGGTGTGACCTCGAACTTCACCAAGGACCAGGCGACATCCACGCAGGCGGCCGTCGCAAGTTCCGACGTCGCCCTCGCCGCGGTCGGGCTGCCGCTCTTCCAGACCGTCGTCCGGCAGTCCGGTGCCGACCGCTATGCGACCGCGGCCGCGATCAGTCGCGGCTCGCTGCCCACCGGCCCCGACGTGGTCTATGTGGCCACGGGCCTCAACTACCCTGACGCCCTTGCGGCCGCTGCCGCGGCTGCGCACCTGGGTGGCTCGGTCCTCCTGGTCACCTCGACCGGTATCCCGAGCGCGACGGCAACCGAACTCACACGTCTGAATCCGGGCCGCATCGTAGTCGCGGGTGGGGCTGGCGTTGTTTCGAATGCGGTCGTGACCGCGCTCGATGCCTACACCACCGGCACCGTTACCCGCCAGTCGGGTGCGGATCGATACGCCACGGCAGCCGACATCAGCGCGAACTCCTTTTCGGCCGATGTTGCCGTTGCCTACGTGGCGACCGGTGAGAACTTCCCCGATGCCCTGGCCGCGGCCGGTGCCGCCGGCCGTCTTGGCGGACCAGTGCTCCTGGTCCGATCAGGGTCCATCCCGAGCTCGATCCAGGCCGAACTGACCCGCCTCAGCCCGGGTCGGATCATCGTTGCCGGTGGGGCTGCCGTCGTCTCCGACACGGTCATGACCCAGCTCGCGGCATTCACCTCCGGGACCGTCACCCGCCAGTGGGGGGCCAACCGGTACGCAACCGCTGCCACGATCAGCGCCGAGACCTTCGTGCCCGGGGCACCCGTGGTCTACGTGGCAACGGGCGCGAACTTCCCGGATGCCCTCAGCGCGGCAGCCGCCGCTGGCCGCCTCGGCGGACCGGTCCTGCTGACCGGCTCATCCCTCTCATCGGACACCACGACCGAACTCAGTCGGCTCCAGCCGAACCGGATCGTGGTCGCCGGCGGGACCGGTGTCGTCTCGAACACCATCGTCACGCAGCTCGGGGCCTACGTGCCCTCCTGATCGTCACTGGCTGCACGGAATCGGGCGGGCTTCGGCCCGCCCGATTTTGCTTCTCGGCGGGTGCAACCGCCTAACGGGGTTCCGCCGCCTGGCGGGCATAGCCGGCTGAGGCGACCCAGCCTAAGGCGACTCAGCCTGGACGTTCGCGCCTGACGGCGACCTGCTGACCGCGAATCCGGGCCCGACGCAGGGCGTCCGCGACGCCGTCGACCACGGCAGCCTGGACATCGACCAGCGCGAAGTCATCGAAGATCTGGATGGCACCGACCACCGACCCCGGAACGCCGGCCTCGTTGGCGATGGCTCCAACCAGGTCGCCGGGTCGGAGTCCCGCTCGACGGCCGCCACCCACCCACAATTGCACCCAGCCACCGTCCGGCACGGACGGGTGCATCGGCCCGGACGGTCGGGCCCCACGTGGGATCGGGCCCGGGCGATTGCCCTGATAGCCGCCCGCGTTGCGATCATGCCCGCCCTGGTTGGTCGGGAACGCCGGCACCTGGCCGCCGCCCGGACGCCCGCGACCCGGTGGCATCTGGCGTGGGCCGGGTCGTTGCCCCGGCTGTCCTCCGGGTCCCGAGCGGGAACCAGCCTGCTCGTTGAGGAACGCCGGCGCCAGCTCGACGTCGTCGGCCGGCGAGGCGGCCGCGCCATCGACAAGCGAGATCGCCGCGAGGGCGATGTCGACCAGATCGAACTCCTCGGACAGCGGCTCGACGACGCCCCGGAACCGATCGTGGCCGCCAGCCAGGAGAGCCTCCCGCAGGTTGCCCCGGGTGACCTCGGCCCGTCGCTCCCGAAGATCCGCGACGGTCGGCAGCCGCTCGATCTTGAGCTTGCTCCTGGTCGCGGCCTCGATGTTGCGAAGCAGGCGGTGCTCGCGTGGTTCGACGAGCGTGATCGCCACGCCGTCGCGCCCCGCTCGGCCGGTCCGACCGATGCGGTGGACGTACTGATCGGGGTCCGGAGGGACGTCGTAGTTGACGACGTGACTCACGTGATCGATGTCCAGGCCACGAGCGGCGACATCGGTTGCGACCAGGACATCGAGCGACCCATCCCGGAACCGTCCCATGACTCGATCGCGCGATTCCTGGGCCAGGCCCCCGTGGAGAGCGCCGGCGTCGTGGCCGCGCCCGCTCAGGGCCTGAGCGAGGTCGTCCACTTCGCCGCGGGTTCGAGCGAAGACGAGCGCTGAGGTCGGATCCTCGACATCGAGGATCCGGCACAGGGCAGCGAGCTTGTCGGGCCGCCGCACGACGTACGCGGTCTGGCGTACCCGGGCGACCCCGTCGCGGGTGCTCTTTTCGGCGTGAACGCTGACCCGGGCCGGTTCCCGCATGTGGCGCCGCGCGACCTTGGCGATGGTCGGTGAGATCGTGGCCGAGAACAAGACCGTCTGGCGCTCCGTCGGCGTCGCCGCGAGGATCGTGTCGAGGTCCTCGGCGAAGCCCATGTCGAGCATCTCGTCGGCCTCGTCGAGGACGACCGCCCGCACGCTGGCGAGGATCAGGGTCTTGCGTGAGAGATGGTCAACCGCCCGGCCGGGGGTCGCCACCACGACGTCGACGCCGCGGCTGAGGCCCTTGAGCTGCTGATGGATGGGTTGGCCGCCGTAGACCGGGACTACGCGCAGCCCGAGCGCCCGCCCATAGCTCTGAAACGCTTCGGCCACCTGCATGGCGAGTTCGCGGGTCGGGACAATGACGAGCGCGGAAGGCGGGCCGCCGGTCGGTCTCCCGGAGACGAGCGCGGCGAGGATCGGGAGCGCGAACGCGGCGGTCTTGCCGGTGCCGGTCGGGGCCTGGGCGAGGACATCGCGGCCCGCGAGGAGGAGGGGGATGGCCTCCCGCTGGATCGGGGTCGGCTCCTCGTAGCCGAGGTCGGCAAGCGTCTTGAGGAGCGGCTCGCCGACGCCCAGGGCCGCAAACCCATCCGCACCGGGTGACTCAGGGCCGGGCTGCGTGGACTCAGGTTCTGCCTGGGTGCCATCGAGTTCCGCGCTCACCGGTCCAGCCGCGTTCGGGTTGATTGCGTCCGTGGTGGCGGCGTCGTCGTCGTCGGCGTCCTTCGATGTCTCGGGCGACTCGGCCTCGAGATCGGGCGCGGGCGGTTTGACCGGCTTCTTCTTTGTCATCGACGTCAGTGTGACGCCATCAGCCGGTGAAGGCACCGGACGGCGCTTTCGTGGATCCGAATTCGGTCACGAGGCGCCATCCGGTGACCTTCGACTTACATCGCTGCGAAGGTCTCCACGACCTGGATCGAGGCGCCGCCCGCCAGGACCGGGCAGCCCTTCGCCAGCTCGACGGCTGCATCGAGTGAATCGGCCTTGATGATGCTGTAGCCGGACGGACCGGCTGCATCGTCGCTTACGGTGCCATCGGCACCGATTCGGCGCGTCTTGGAGGCGGGGTTCCCGCCATCGACGAGGGCGTCACCGAGCTTCCCAAACCAGGTGGTCCACGCCGTCATGACCTTGGCGCCTTCTTCTGGCGACTCCGGCATTGCGCCGCCGTGATACACGAGCACGAAATTTGCCATTCCGATGACCTCTTTCCGGGGTTCGGG
>JANMNF010000015.1:0-1545 GCA_031373765.1 Chloroflexota bacterium | reverse complement strand
TGGACAATGTCCATGGAGTAACCACCAGCTGCAGGGACCCGATGGACGAGTGTCGCAACGCGACGCTCGCCACTGACCCAGTTAAGGGTGGGCGCACGCGGTTGAGAAGTCATGAAGTCCCGTCATGTCACCTGGGTCGTGTTCGAGCCAGCTCCTTCAGTAGCCATAGGCCCAGCGCGAGTGCCCCAAGTGCGGGCACGAACGCCCACGCCGAAAACATGAACAGCGTCATTGCAATGACCTGTTGAGCGTCGCCGAGCGAGTCAGGTCCATCGCTCGGCCCGAGGCTGGTGGCGAGCGCCACCGCGCTGTCGGCGAGCTTGTCGAGCAAAGCCGCATTGGCCGCGAGCGCATCGCGGTTACCGGCGAGGCCCTCGGCGACGAGCGGGATCTGGGTATCGAGGCCCTCCATGCTCGCCGCGATCCGCTCGACCGCGTCCGCTGACGAGGACAGCGGAGTTGCTCCGAAGATGTTGACCGAACGAAGCTGGTCCTCGAGGCTCGACAGGTCCGATTGCACCTCGGTGATCGTGACGGTCACGGCCGAGATGGCCTGACGCGCCTGGTCGGCGGTCCCACTGAATGACTGGACGGTCGTTGATGCCCCGCGCAGCAGGGCAGCGCTGAGCTGGACCGTGTTCGCTGCCTGGGCGACGGTCGCCTCGGCGTCGCCGCGCAAGGTGCTGATCCTGCCGTTGACCCAGACAGTCGCGCCAAGCCCAACCGCCTCCACGATGAGCCCGACGAGGCCGTAGGCAATGAGTCCGCGGCTCAACCACGGCAGGGCTGTGCTCGGGCCGTTCCCTCCGGACGCGGCGCTCGTCATGGCCGCAGGCCCACGCTGGCGAGCTCCGCCTTGGCGAGCCGGTCGTGGCGGCCGTTCGCCCAATCACCGAGCGGATCCGGCGTGTAGCCGAGAAGGGTCGAGTAATCGAGCCGGCTCACGGCGCGCATCGCCAGAAGGCGCTCGATCGAGGTGTCAGCGTTGGGTACCAAGCGTGGCGCCAGGCGGATTGCTCGGCGGCCAGCCCGCATACGCCGCAACCGCTCCCACCGCCAGGGCAGATAGCGAGTCAGCCACGGTACGAGCGTCACGAGGGCGAGCAATAGCGCGAGCACGACCGCGACGATGATGATGAACTGTTCGAGCTGCGAGCCGAAGTCGGACAGGGGTTGGCCTGGCGCCGCGAACGCGTTCCGCGCGATGTCGTGGAGCTGCGCCCCGACGAGCGGCACACCAGCCAGCGAGTCACCCAGTTCGCGCCCACTTTGGATCATCTGCTCGCCGCCGCTGCGGATGGTCCGGCCGGCCTCAGCGAAGCTGACGAGGAACTGGAACAGCTGCCAGGCGATGCTGCCCCAGAGGATCACCCAAAGGAGCGTCGCGACGTCGGCGACTTGTTCCTTCGCCCGCGCGACGGGCACCTCGCTCCAGATCTTGATCATCGGTGGCCCCTCTTCCGGCGCGGCCCCGCGTTGCGACGATCGACCGGGGCGCGTGCCTCCAGCGTATGTGGTCAGTCCACGCCGTTCCAGTGTCGTGTC
>JANMNF010000331.1:0-6934 GCA_031373765.1 Chloroflexota bacterium | reverse complement strand
TCGGCGAGCCGGCGTTGGGACCGTGGATCCGCGCCGCTTCCGCATGCTCATCGACCTCGACGGAACGGTGGCGCACGAAGAGGATGACTGGATCGGCGGCCGGATCGCGATCGGGGAAACGGTTCTGCGCGTGACGGAGCGTGACGCCCGATGCGCGATCACGACCCAGGATCCCGATACCGGCGATCGGGATCTCGATACCCTGCGAACGATCCTCGCTTACCGCGGCCCGATGCCTGACCCGAAGGGCGCTCCCAAGGCGATGTTCGGCGTCCTCGCCGACGTCGAGCAGCCCGGCCGCATTCGGGTCGGCGACGAAGTCCGCGTCCTCTCGAGCGCGAGTGACTGACGACAGCCGGCTGGCATGTCAGGCTCGAGGATCGTCCTGACCTTGGCGAGCCTGACCGCCTCCCCGGTGTGCTATTCGCTGAAGCGCTCTTCCTTCCACGGATCCGCGCTGTTGTTGTACCCGTAGCGCTCCCAAAAGCCGAGCTGATCGTGGTCGAGGAATTCGAGGCCACGAATCCACTTGGCGCTCTTCCAGAAATATCGCTTGGGAACGAACAGGCGGAGGGGCCAGCCGTGCTCCTTGTCGAGCGGCTGGCCATCAAACGTATCGGCGAGCATGACGTCGTCGTCATCGAGAACGGACAGGGGCATGTTCGTCGTATAGCCGTGTTCGGAGTGAGCCAGGACGTGGGTTGCGGTCGGTCGCACCTGAGCGAGCGTGAGGATCTCCTGGATTGCGACGCCCTCCCAGACCGTGTCCAGCTTCGTCCAGCGGGTCACGCAGTGAATGTCCGTCTCGACCGTCTTGCGCGGCAGGGTCTTGAACTGATCCCACGTGAGCGTGAACGGAGAATCAACCTCGCCGAAGACCCGGAAGTCCCACTTCGCGAGGTCCGTGTTGGGGACCGACCCGGTATGGAGGACGGGGAACTTTTCGGTTCGGTACTGGCCCGGCGGGATCCGTTCCATGACCGCGGGATCCTGAGTCTGGTTACCGAAAAGACGCTCGAACATGGGGTCACTCCGTGAGGTTGAGGCGCTCACTATCGTCCCACAACGTGACGGCCGCGTGACCGACTTCGGGATAAAGAAACGCCCCGACCCGTTGGGTCGGGGCGCTCCCTCAGTTACCGGTTGGACCCGCTCAGGGTGCGGGCTTGGCCAGGTCGCTGATCGACACGAGGCCGTACTTGTCGGCCGTTGTCTTCGTGACCACGAAGCCGTTCTGGTCGGTCGCAGATGCTGGGTCGAGGGCCACGAGCCCGCCGCCCATACCGGACAGGTGCTCGTTGAGCTTGGCCACGGTGGCCACGGGGTCCGTGGTGGCCTCGCCGGCGCCCTTGTTGACGAACTCGAGCGCGGTTGCCGCGTACTCGGCGAGGATGTCGATGTCACCGGCCTCGAGGGCTGGGAACACGATCTCGCGGGCGCCGAGCTGGAACTTCCGTTCGACCGTGATGCCGGCCTTCTCGAGGACCTGGGCGTAGATCTCGCCGAGGATCTCCTGCTCGTAGAAGTTCGTCGAACCGACCTTGACGGTTCCAGAACCACCCGAGAAGGTGAACCCCTGGGCATCCACCCAGGCCTTGGCGACATCGGCGGCAGCCTTGCCGTCGACGGTGACCTGCTTATTGAGATCGGTCAGGGTCGCCTGATCGATCTTGGCCATGACGCCGTTGAGGGCGTCCTTGATGACCGGGTTGGCATCGAGCGCCGCCTGGCGAACGACTGGGACCAGGTTGTCGGCCAGCTGGAGCTGCTTGTCATCCTTGAGCAGGATGAAGCCGTTGACGGCGATGGCCGGATCGGATGTGAACAGCAGGCCAACCTGCGCGTCGCCCTTCTTGAGCGCCTCGATGGTGATCGGGCCGCCGACGTCGGTGGGCTTGAACTCCTTGAACGTGATCCCGTACTTCTCCGTCAGGCCCTTGAGGCAGAACGGGCGATCGGGACACTCAGGCGGCCCGGCGAGTGCGATCTGACTGGCGATGGTTCCCTTCGATGCCGAGCTGCCCCCACCCAGCGAGCAAGCGCTCACCACGAGCGCGAGAATCGCTGCCCCGAGGGCGGCCGTGCGGATGTGCCGCATTGGGTCGTCTCCTTCCATGCACGCCCGCGCGATCCCCGTCGCGACCTAGGCGAGCGGCGACGATAGCAGAGGTTCCATGTCGGCACTGTGACGAGACCCACGATTCCGGGTTCCGAACGCCAGCCTGGGTAGGCGTCGGCCGGCGCTCAGGCGGGTGCCCCGCCGGGTTGTACGGGCGGCCCAAACGCATCGCGAGCCGGTCGGCCCGCCCGGCCTTCGAATCGACCTTGGGCCCAGTTGAAGACACGGTCCGTGCCGACCGCGAGGACGGCGACGAGCAGCGCGCCGGCAAACAACCGATCGTCCTGACGGAGCGCGAATCCATCGACGATGTAGCGCCCCAGTCCACCACCGGCCACCAGCGCCACGAGCGTCGCGGTCGCGACGACCTGCACTGCTGACGTGCGCAGGCCGAGGGCGATCGCCGGGAGCGCCGCCGGCAGCTCGACGTCCACGAGGACCTCGCGCTCGGTCATGCCCATGCCGCGTCCCGCCTCGACGGTATCGGCGTCAACGTCGCGGATCCCGGCGACGGTGTTCACGAGGACCGGCGGGATGGCCAGGAGAATGAGGGCTGGCAGGGCGCTCGAGAACCCCAGCCCGAACAACGGAACGAACAGGATCAGCAACGCATATGACGGCACCGCACGCCCGAGCCCCGCGACGGCCGTGGCGATCTGCTCTCCGCGTCCCGTGTGGCCGATCGCAAGTCCGGCGGGCATGGCG
Organism: Chloroflexota bacterium; assembly: GCA_031373765.1. Taxonomy (GTDB): domain Bacteria; phylum Chloroflexota; class Limnocylindria; order Limnocylindrales; family CSP1-4; genus UBA5189. The sequence continues at coordinate 4,110 of JANMNF010000331.1, read as the reverse complement.
ATCGCCACGCCAATCAACACGGCGAGGCCCGACATGACCAGGTGCTCGCCAACCCGCCAGGGCACGCCGTTGGTGCCCGACCAATGGGCCGGATCCAGGAACCAGGTGACGACCAGCCCGACGAACTCCATCAGCCGGCCCGCGCCCGCGACCATGGCGTGATGGCCCGGCCAAGCCAGCCCAGGCCCAGGTCGGCGATCAACCCGAGGGCGACGGTCAGCACGAACCCGACGAGGACCAGCGTGTCGTTCCGGAAGTTGTAGCCGCGCAGCATCACCTGGCCCAGGCCGCCGAACCCAATCAGCGCCGTGATCATGACCAGGCCGATGGTCGTGACGGTAGCAATCCGGATGCCAGCCATGATCAGCGGAAGCGCGAGCGGTACCTCGACCTGCCAGAGCCGCCTGGATCGTCCATAGCCCATACCGTCGGCCGCTTCCAAAGCATCGCGCGGGACGGACGCAAGACCAGCGAGCAAATTGCGGGTGAGGATGAACAGCGTGTAGCCCACAAGGGCGATCTCGGCGGTCACGAACGTCAGGTGGGTGAGGGGCACCAGGAAGGCGAGGAGGGCGAGGCTCGGGATCGTGTAGACGATGCTGAAGAATCCGGTGACGAGGGCCACGATCCGGGGCCGGTCACGAATGAGGACTACGGCGACGCCGCTGATGACCAGGCCCCCGACGACCGCCACCAGTGTCAGGGCGAGATGTTCGAGGAGCTTGGTCACGATGAGCGGTAGGTTGCCCTGGATCACGTCCCAGCGGATCACCTCGCGCTCACCTCGCGGTTGCCTGGGCGTGACCGGACGCCTCGGCGTCACCCGGCTCGCGGCGGCCATACGCGGTGATTTCGTCCGCGGTCACGAGCCCCTGGACCGCGCCTCTTCCGTCAACCACGATTCCGACCTGGACCTCGGCGTCGATCAGCATGGCGAGCGCGTCCTTAAGGGTCGTCTTGCCGTCGAGGAGCGGCGACATCGCGGACGCCATGGCTTCGGTCAGGACGCCGCTCGAGGGCACCTGGCGCTGCCCGATCCAGCCAATCGGACGATTCGCCGCGTCCACGAGCAGCAGGAACTGGAGCGGATCCGCCACGGTACGGCGTCGCGCCTCGGCCGAGTCATCTCCGACCCGGGCGGTCACGGCCGAGCGCAGCTCGAGGGCTTCAACGCGACTGAGCGCCAACCGCTTGAGGCCCCGGTCAGCACCGACGAAACGGGCCACGAACTCGGAAGCTGGGTTCGCGAGGATCTCGTCCGGTGTCCCGAACTGGGCGAGCTTGCCGCCGACCTCCATGACCGCGACGAGGTCGCCCATCTTGATCGCCTCGTCGATGTCGTGGGTCACAAACAGGATCGTCTTGGCGAGATCTGCCTGGAGGCGCAGGAACTCGTTCTGGAGCCGCTCCCGGACGATCGGGTCGACGGCCCCGAAGGGCTCGTCCATGAGCATCACGGGTGGGTCGGCGGCAAGCGCGCGGGCGACGCCGACCCGCTGGCGTTCGCCGCCCGAGAGTTGCGCTGGAAAGCGGTCCCGATGAACAGCCGGATCCAGCCCGACGAGGGTGATCAGCTCATCGACCCGCTCACGGCGGCGGTCCTGATCCCACCCCAGAAGGCGGGGGACGGTGGCGACGTTCTCGCCGATCGTCTGGTGGGCGAACAGACCGACCTGCTGAATGACGTAACCGATGGATCTGCGCAGGTCGGTCACGTCGCGCCCCGCGATGTCCTCGCCCCCGATCAGGATCCGGCCACTCGTCGGCTCGATCAGTCGGTTGACCATCTTGAGGCTCGTCGTCTTGCCGCAGCCCGACGGCCCAACGAGGACGCAGACCTTGCCGGCCGGGACTTCGAGGGACAGATCCTGCACCGCACCGGGAGTGCCCGGTCCGGGACGTCCGTACTGCTTGGTGACGTGGTCAAACGCGACTGTGGCGGCCGGGTGCGATCGATCGCCGGGATCTGTCATCGCAGCCTCCACGCGGTAACGACTCGACGGACCACGGTGACGTCTACCCCCGGTCGACCAACGGCTTGACTTCGCCGATCAGGCGGTCGATGGTCTCGTGATCGAAGGGGGCGGCGAGTTCGATGATGGTCGAGCTGAACCCGGCCGCCACGTGTTCCAGTAGCTTCTCTGCGACCAGCTCCGGTGGCCCGAAGAAGTTGCGATAGGCGTCGCTTTCGCGAAGGTCCGAACGGTTGTTCGCCATCTGCCTCGCCCAGACTTGTTCGGCCTCGGCCTTGGTGTCACGGATGACGGCCCAGCAGCCCGAGGTCCGGATGATCGCCGACGGGTCACGGCCCTCGGCGGCACAGTGCTCGTTCAGGATCACGTTCTTGCGGGCTAGATCAGAGGGTGGGGCGGACACGTTCCACAAGTCCGCGTAGCGGGCCACGGTGCGGAGGGTCTTCTTCTCGCCGCCGCCCCCGATCATGATCGGCACGTGGGCCTGGATCGGGCGGGGATGGTGCTCGAGGTCCTGGAAGTCGTAGTGCCCGTCCGGCGCTGACGTCACGGTGCCGCCATCGAGCAACGTCCGGACCGCGCCGGTCGCCTCGTCCAGCCAGGCCAGGCGCTGCCCGACGCTCGAGCCGAAATCGATCCCGTGCGCCGTGTGCTCGTATTCGAACCAGGCGGCCCCGAGGCCGGCGATGGCCCGTCCATTGCTGACGTGATCGAGCGTTGCCACGCTCTTCGCCACGAGCCCGGGATTGCGGAACGGGTTCGCCCCGACGAGCAGGCCGAGCTTCACGTGTTCCGTGGCGGTTGCCCAGGCACCGAGGACCGTGTAGCCCTCGAAGATGGGCTGGAGCTTGTCGCCGATGATCGCGTGCAGGTGATCCCACGTCCACAGATGGTCGTAGCCGAGGCGATCGACGCGGCGCGCCGCCTCGATCATGTCTGGCCACTCTGCCGCCTGGCTGGCGAGCATGATCCCCATCCGGAAGTCGGTCATTGTTTCTGGTGCCCTCGTTACGAATTCCGGCCAGTATCGCCCGCCGCGCAGATCGGCGCCCGAGCGAGACCGGGCCGGGCATGGCGGCCAGCACCGCCGCGGGCCGGAAATGCCGGTGCACGAGCGCACCGGGAGATTGCAACCGCTCGGCCCCGGCCCGTTGGCAAGCGCCCGGGATCGGCGCACGATGGATGTCCATCTGATTACCGGGCCCGAACCGGGGCCCGGCCAATGCCCTGGAGGGGGATTCATGTTGCGAGCGGGAACTGGGCGTTTGTTTCGACGGCTTTCGTTGCTGGCCGTCCTTGCGCTGATCGGCTCAATGGTGTTCAGCGCCTCGAGCCTCGCCGCCGGCGGCGGCAAAGACCGATTCCGACCGTCCGGCGACGGCGATGCCGGCGAGAGCGGCGAAGCCGCCGAAATGCGGAACATGCAGGAGGTCGAGGACCAGGCTGCCGAGCATCCCGTGACCGGGGCGCAGGCCCTGTTCTCGCGCTGCCGCTTCAGTCCGTTCTCGGACGGCACCGTCACGTATGCCGCGCTCATGCCGTACGAACACAACGTCATCGTGGACGACACGGCCTTCGGCTTTGCCGATGGATCGTCCTGCTACAACCCGCAGAACGAGCAGAACATCGTCGTCAACCCGACGAACCCGGCGAACGTCGTCACGAGCTCGAACGATTACCGCTACGAGTTCCGTTGCTACGCGTACGTCAGCGACAACGGCGGCACGTCCTGGTCCAACGTTGCGCTGCCCGGCTGGTCCGGACCGACCGGCGCCAAGGGGCAGTTCATCAAGACCGGTTGCGGCGGCGATCCTGTCCTTGCCTTCGGCCTGGACGGGACGCTCTACTTCGCAGCCCTGACCTACAACCTGGACAAGTTCCCGCGGACGATGTCCGGCGTGGCCGTGTCATCGTCACCAGACGGTGGCCATCACTGGACCGCTCCTGTCATGGTTGCCTACAACGCGACCGGCAACTTCTTCTACGACAAGGAATGGATCGGGGTCGGCAACGACGGCACGGTCTACCTGACGTGGACCAACTTCTACCAGGGTCCAAAGGGCCTCGGCTACCTCAAGTCTCCGATCGTCATGGCGAGCTCCAAAAATGGCGGCAAGTCATGGTCATCCGTCAAGGA
>JANMNF010000283.1:0-1848 GCA_031373765.1 Chloroflexota bacterium | reverse complement strand
CGGCCGCGCGGATGCTTTGCGCCACTTATCAGAGAGATGACCCAACGGTCGGACCTTGATCGCCGAGCGAGCCATCGGCGACGCCGCGGACGATCGCGACCAGTAGATCGACGATGGCGCTGTCCGTAAGCCCACCTTCTGACAGCGAACGCCAGGTTTCAAACGCGATTACGTGATCCAGGATGGCTCCGAAGCGTTGCTGTCGTTCGCGCCTGACCCGCCAGCCTCTGGCGATTCCCGCTCGAAGCTCGGTCATCCGGGCCGTGTACGGGTCCGGTGACAATGGCGGAGGCATCGTCGGGTCGACGTCGGACAGGAGTGTCTGGAGCACCACGGCGTTGGTTCGGTACCAGGCCGTCAGCACCGTCAGGCCGGCGCGCAGTCGCGGGACCGGCTCGTCGATCCCTGACCACGGCCCGACCGCCGTCGGCATCCCCATCGCCGCCATTCCGTGGGTCGTGCATGCGACATAGAGCGAGTCGATGTCAGGAAAGTGGCTGTAGACCGTGTGGCGCTGGACGCACGCGCGTTCGGCGATTGCCGAGATCGTGGTCCGCGACGGCCCGACCGTCGCATGGAGGTGAAACGCCGCTGCCACGATCCGCTCGCGCGTGGTCTCGACCGTGGCCATGCGTCGCCCCAGGCGGTACGGACGGCGGGGTGCGGACATTCGATGCGCAGCCATGTGCCGTTAAGTATTGACGGGGAGGTGGTGGGCGCGCTACCGTCATCTGCAATCAACAGCACAATAGTGTGCAATGGAACCGCAGTCTCCTTCAGGAGGTCACGATGCCGGTCGTCGAGCGCAGCCGATTCCTCGTTCCGAAGGCCGAGGGCGAGCGCATCTGGGATGGACCCATCGACACGACCGTGAAGGTGCCTGCCACAAGCACAGGCGACGCGCTCTCGATCACCGAGATGGCCGTCAGCCCCGGCTTCATGGTCCCACCCCACACACACGCGGACACGGACGAATGGAGCTACGTTCTGCTCGGCAGGGTTGGGGCGCGCGTCGGCGACGACGAATTCACTGCTGATCGTGGGTCATGGATCCTCAAGCCGCGTGGCGTCATGCACACGTTCTGGAATGCTGGTCCCGAGCCGGCCCGGATCATCGAACTGCTCACGCCCGGGCGGTTCGAACGCTTCTTCCGGGAGATGGCTGCGCTGGCCCTGAGCGACGATATGTCCGATGACCGCCTCAACGCGCTCGCGACCGACTATGGGACGACGATGTCGATGGACTGGGTGCCCGACCTCGCCGCCCGCTACGGGCTCGAAGTCACACTCTGAAGGTATCTCGTCGCACCGGCGAGCTGAATCGAGGAGACACCTCCCAACGCGAGTGCTTTGGGAGCCGCTGGGGCCTAAGCAGTGAAAGTTGGCGGTTCTGGAGCGTGACAGTTGAGCGCTGAAGGCTCTGATTATCCTGTGTTTTGTAGCTCGCCAGAGGGCCGATCAACCAACGAGCTGGCCACCTGATCCCTCGTCCGCCGCGCGTCGCGCCAATCGAATCCTTCGCTAGGCCCGTGGTGGTGAGAAGCGTTCCACGTAGGGCGCCCGCCATTCAGGGGCCTCGAAAGGCGGGGCATACCAGGTCGTCGTCTTGGCGACTCTTCCCTGTCGGAGTTCGATGATGGCGATCATCTGCCAAGTTTCGCCATTTGAGTACAGCACGGTGCCTATGTACGTGTAGACGTCGCCCGACCCCTCGATTCGCAGGGCCGTGAACGATGGCGTCATCACCCATCGGTCTTCCGCCCCGACGAGCCGTGCGCTGCCTGCATCGATGGTTCCGACTCCACCCGGGTAGTCACGGAGGACGGCGAGATGGTTCGTCTTGCCCCG
>JANMNF010000277.1:0-1831 GCA_031373765.1 Chloroflexota bacterium | reverse complement strand
CACACGGCTTCGATCTCCGCGAGCTGGTGTGATGAGACGATGATGGTCCGGCCGTTCCGCCCGAGATCGCGCAACAGTTCCCGGATCTCGACGATCCCGGCGGGGTCCAGGCCGTTTGTCGGTTCGTCGAGGATGAGCAGCTCCGGTTCGGACAGGAGCGCCGCGGCGATCCCGAGTCGCTGCTTCATCCCCACCGAGAACTGCCTGACCGGCTCCCGGTCCCGGCCGGTCAGGCCTGTCTGCGCGAGCACGGCGTCGACCCGCCCGAGCGGCAGGTGTCTGAGGCGAGCCAGCGATACGAGGTTGGCGCGTGCCGACAGCGCGGGAATGAACGCCGGGCTCTCGATGAGGACCCCGAGGCGCGCGGCGTAGTCCCTCGGCTGATGGACTGAAAAACCCAGCACGGATGCGCTGCCGGCGGTCGGCCGGATCAGTCCGAGCAGGATCCGGATCAGCGTGGACTTGCCCGATCCGTTGGGGCCAACAAGGCCAATCACCCCGGCGGCAGGGAGCTCGATCGTGAGCCGATCGAGGGCGATGATCGGCCCGAAGCGGCGGGTGAGCCCGGAGGTGGCGACGACGGACATGCGGAGCCTCGATTTATGCGAGTGAGCGTTCGCTCACATATTGCGCCATCGGCGTCGCGTGTCAATCGATCGAGACCCGCGGCGGACCCACCGGAGCCTGACCCCGGCCGTACCATCGGGTTCATGCGCAGGATCGTCGCATTCGCCTCAGCGGGCATCGGAACAGTCGGCGTCGTCCTGTCGACCGGAACGGTCCTGGCCCACAGTTCGGGCGGCGCGCCTGCGCCGACACTGGCCGGCGTCGTCGGCTGGTGGTCGCTCGACCCGTTGCCGTGGTTTGGAACGGCAACGGCGGCCATCGCGTCCCTCGTCGCGGCTCGCCGCGTGAACCGCAGGCGCCCCAGAGTTCCCGTTCCGGTCTGGCGCCAGATGGCGTGGCTGGCGGGCCTGGCCACGGTGCTGATCGCGCTCGTTTCTGCGATCGACCTCTACTCGGGCGAGCTGCTGAGCGTCCACATGGTTCAGCACCTGCTGCTGGCGATGATCGCTCCGCCCCTCCTCGCCCTCGGCGCTCCGGTCACGCTCCTGCTGCGCGTTGCCGATCCGGCGACCCGCCGTCGCCTGATCCTCCCGATTCTCCATTCTCGGATCGTGCGCGTGGTTGCTTCGCCGCTCGGGGCCTGGTCGTTGTTCACGGCGGCCATGTTCGTGACCCACTTCAGCCCGCTGTACGAAGCCGCTCTCGAGAACGAGGGCGTGCATATCGCGGAGCACCTCGTATTCCTCGTCACCGGGACGCTGTTCTGGTGGCCGATCGTGGCAGCATGGCCGGCGCGTCCGGCCATGTGGTCAAGGGCGCGCCGAGCGCTGATCTCCTGACCGCGGTTCGGTCGGTCGCCAACAATCAGCATTACATCCATCCGATGGTGGCCTCGGTCGTCGTCGTCGATTCCCTGCGCTGGATGCGCCAGAGCGAGCGGCTCAGCCCCCGTGAAATCGAGGTCCTCCGACTGGCGGCGGCAGGCCGGACGGCCATCGAGAGCGGCCGGCAACTCGGAATCAGCACGCACACGGTCCGACGGCACCTCTCGAACGTCGCGGCCAAGGTCGGCGTGAAGGGCCGGGTCGCCTTGACGCGGTACGCCTTCGAGCACGACCTGCTGTATCCCAGCGACTGATCCGACCGCGCCGCGGTCGGTCCGGGGCTAGGATCAGCAGCGATGCAGAATCCAGCGCCCAACCGACTCGAGGGTCAGGTCGACTCCACCCAGCGTCGGCGGATGCGCCCGGCTCGAATCGCCGGA
>JANMNF010000268.1:0-1868 GCA_031373765.1 Chloroflexota bacterium | reverse complement strand
CTGGCGCCGGATGACGCCCGCCTCGCAATCGAACACGGCGTCGAGGCGATCATCGTCAGCAACCACGGAGCTCGACAGCTGGATCGCTCGCTGGCAACGGCCCACGCCCTGCAGAACGTCGTCGAGGCTGTTGCCGGCCGGGCCGAGGTCTGGGTTGATGGTGGCATCCGCCGGGGTCTCGATGTCGCCATCGCGATGGCCCTTGGCGCATCGGGCGTGCTGATCGGGCGACCCTTCTACTGGGCGTTGGCAGCCGGTGGCCAGTCGGGTGTCGAGCGGGCCATCGCGATCCTGCGCGAGGAGCTCGAGATCACGTTGCCGCTCCTCGGTTCGAGCTCCCTCGCCGACCTGCGCCCCGAGCTGGTGGCGCGCCACTGAATCGGCGTTCGCTCATTGACGAGCGGGAGCATGATTGGCTGATCAAGGAGGTCGAGATTTCACTCCTAGGGTCGAATCCACTCGCAACTGAGGCTTTGCGGCGAACGGCGATGGCCGAGCATGACGCGGCGCTCGCGACATCCGCTGCTGCCGAGCGACGGGCTGCGCTCGACGAGCAGGACGTCCGCGACTTTGAACAGGCGTTGTATGGCGAGCAGGCGGCGCCCGCGGAGGCAGCCCCGATCCCACGACGCTCGTTCCTCGAACGTCTGTTCAGGCGACGTCGCTGACCTAAACCGGCGCCCCTCGTCGGGCGATCCACGTCCCGCGGGTGAGGCGGTACAGGACCTGGCGACGGACCAGATGGCCGGGTGGGACCAGGGGATACTCGAAGTCATCGGCCGGGTCGTGGGTCATGCCGAGCCGCTCCATGACGCGCCGTGAGCGTTCGTTACCGACGGCCGTGAACGACACGATTTCGGCCAGGCCGAGAGCCTCGAACCCGTGGTCGAGGGCTGCCGCGCCGGCCTCCGTCGCGTAGCCGTGGCCCCAGGCGGTTCGCGCGAGCCGCCAGCCGACCTCGACTGCCGGCATGAAAGGCGCCTTGAACGAGGGCGCCGACAGGCCGGCGAACCCGAGGAATGCGCCGTCGTCCAGGCGCTCGATTGCCCACAACCCGAAGCCGTCCGCCTCCCAGTGTTCCTGGATTCGCGCCAGGAACAGGTCTGACGCTGCGCGGTCCAGCGATCGCGACATGTAGGTCATGACCTCGCGGTCGGCGTTCATCGCCGCGAACGGATGCCGGTCTGCGGCCGTGAAGGCGCGCAGGATCAGGCGCTCGGTCTTGCGTTCGGGGACGGACATGCCCGGATTGTGAGGCAGATGAGCGAGGGCGCGCACGGAGCCGTCACCTCCGTATCCTTGTCGGTAATGTCCGACCCGATCGACCAGCTGCCCGTTGATGATGCCCTCGTCGCTGCCGCGGCCGCATTGGACGCCGAGGCCGCAGCAGCGCGCCATGCGGCGCTCGCGGTGGACCTGCACCGCGCCAACAAGCTCTATTACGAGCACGACGCTCCGGAACTGTCCGACCCCGAGTACGACGTGTTGATGCGCGAGCTCGTCGCCCTCGAGGGGGCGTTCCCGGCCCTCATCACGCCTGATTCACCCAGTCAGCGCGTCGGCTCGGGCCTCGGTGACCAGTTCACCGAAGTTCGTCACTCGCGGCCGATGCTGTCGTTAGGCAATGCGTTCTCGCACGATGAGCTGCGGGCCTTCGATGCCCGCGTCCGCAAGGTGCTTGGACTTGAGCCGGCCCCGGAACTGGCGCCTGGCCTCCGCTACGTGGCGGAGCTCAAGATCGATGGCCTGGCGATCTCCCTGCGCTACGAGCGTGGCCGCTTCGTGCGCGGTGCGACCCGCGGCGACGGTACGACCGGCGAGGACGTCACCGCGAACCTCCGGACCATTCGCGTCATCCCGGATCGACT
>JANMNF010000220.1:0-2747 GCA_031373765.1 Chloroflexota bacterium | reverse complement strand
CATGTGCGTTGGACGCGCGAGCGGCGAGCTTGTTACCGAGGCAAGGATTTTCGCGGTCGACCTGCAGCCAAACCGAGCGTTTGCGTAGCAAGCCCGGGTTCATCTCGCGCGCGTGGCCTGATCGGCTGACCGCCGAAAACCGTGCCGTGGTCTTACCGAAGTGGCGCCGCAGTGGCTGCCGTCCATCTTCCGGGCATCAACCACCCGCCAGGGAGCCCGATCTGATGGACCGTCACCGCAACACCCAAGTTGGTCGCCAAGGAAGGCAGTTCGTCCGATGATGCCTATGGTCGCGACGAGCTCGACCGTCGGCCCGGTCGCTGGACTATCAGCTGTATCAATACCGTCGCCCGACGACTACGTCACGAACGCGCATCAGCTCCATGCGGCGATGGCCTACGCGGTGGCCCTGCGAGCGACGCGGGATCCCGAGCTTGCCGAAGACGTCACCCAGGAAGCCTTCGTGAAATTGCTCACGGAAGCCCGTGCTGGTCGGCATCCGGACAGAGCCGGGGCGTGGCTCTATCGCGCGGTGACCAACCTCGTGATCAGTCGAGCCCGCCGGGCCTCCGTGGCTCGACGCCTCGCCCCTCGGCTTGTCAATGTCGACGCGCCCGATGAGCCTGATTTCGTGGCCCTCCGGAACGAAAGCCGTCACGAACTCCGCCTCGCCCTGGCGACGCTCTCGCCTGCCGAGCGAGCCGCGTTGCTCTTGGCTGCCAGCGGCGCGAGCGGTGTCGAGATCGCGGCACATCTCGGGATGTCGCACGGCGCGACGCGGGCACTGATCTGTCGCGCCAGGGCCCGCCTTCGGGCGCGAGCGGCGACGCTCCCCGGCCAGGCGGCCTGAGCTCACCGCCGGTGGCCGGGTGGCTCTTCGGCCTCGGAGCGCCGGCACCGAAGCTGCGGGAGCGCCCGGACCGCGTCAGGGACTGGGCGCGGCGACCGTCCGGATCTGGGTCACGACGAAGTGCTCGCGGCACAAATCGACCGCCTCGGCGTTGGTCTTCACTGCGTCCGGCCCCGATCCCGTGGCGCGACACGTGAGGGCAACCGGATCGTTGAAGTGGCCCGTCAGGGTCACCCATCGATCCGATGTCATCGGCAGGCTCGCCGGGGCTGGTGCAAAAAGAAACATCCACATGCAGTCTTCCGGCGCAGGACAGCCGTCCGCCGGATGTCGCCGCAGCCAAAGGACGGATGGCAGCCCGCTCCACTCCCCGAGCCAGGACGGGACCACGCCGTTTCCCAGGCCGCCGATCCCCCAGGCCGGGGCAAGGTACCCGGTGACCTCGATCTCCCGATTTCCGAAGCAGGCTGCCAGAAGGCGAGGCGGCCACGCCGGCGTCCATCCGCCGAGCACTTCGACGGTAGGCGGCGGCGGACACTCGCCGGTGATCGTCGGCCGAGGTCCGACTGTCGGACTCGGTGTTGCCGTGGGACCCGGTGTTGCCGTCGGATTCGGTGTTGCTGTCGGGCTTGGCGCGATCGATGTGCCTGCGGTAGCCGTAGCGGCGGGCGCGACCGTCGTGGTCGGGCTCTGAAGAGGCCCAGCTCCAAGGCAGCCCGCAACCACGACGGTGATCAAGGTAAGCGCCGCGAACTGCACGACGGACTTCATCATCTGGACCTCGCTCGATTGGTCGCGTTCCACGATCGTGTGGACTCAGAGCTGTGACGCGTAGCCCGCGATTCTGTTGCCCACCCACTGCTTTCCATCTGCAATACCCCGGAGGTGGTGTCGGACTCCGCTCACATCGGCAAGCGGAGAGTTCGATGTCCGATGCGGGCTCCCGAGTCCCGCCGCATGTCCGCCGCAGTGCTGGCTTGCGAAGCTGGGCGCACACGGCTCTTCGTGCAGCACCTCGCTGGAAGGAACCACGGCCATGCGGCTCTTGCGGATCATCGGTTTCGCGTTCACATTCGGTGCTCACTGGCTCGCGTTCACCCCCTGGGACAACGTCGGCCAGCGCGATGAAGCCTCGGGATCGATCCGATGAACAAGTTGTCGAGCGCTAGGAACCCATCCGGCCGGTTCTCGCGGCGGACGCTGGCGGCGGTCGCGCTGATCTTTGCATTCGCCGGCGTGCTGGGCGCCTATCTCGACTGGATCTGGTGGCCTGTGTACTCCGGGATCACGATCACCATCGCGGCGATCGGGGTCATCGTGCTCGCGGGCCTGATCTCTGCGGTCGGGCGAGGGAAGCTGCGATCGCTCAGAATCATGGCCCTCGCTATCGGCATTGGCCTTTTGGCTGGTCAGAACTTGGGCCCGAGCCGTGAGCCACTCATCCAGTCGTTCAACGGGACCATGACGGTTCACCTCGACACGCCAGTCGTGGCCACGGCATCCGGATCCGCATCGTGCTCGACCGTCGCCAGCGGCACCGAGATCTCGGTCAGTGGCGACTCGAACTTGCAACTTGATACGCCCGACCACCCGTTCCTTTCGGTCTACCTCAACAAGGGTGATCGCTGGGAAGCCGACGACAACGCCCCTCGCAAGAACGGCGTCCGACTCGAGCTCCGGCTGGAGGGACGTCTGGTGCCCGCGGACGGCAGACCCGTAGCAACAGAAATGCAGGTCGGACCGTCATCAACCATCGTCGTCTCATTCTCGAACACGGCCGGCTCGATCCGGTTCGCCGATCTCGTTGCCAAGACCGGGCCGGATTCCACTGGCGAGTCGATTGACATCTCCGGACTGATCGAATGGACGTGCCCACAGGAGGCAGCTCTGTGAATCG
>JANMNF010000217.1:0-7779 GCA_031373765.1 Chloroflexota bacterium | reverse complement strand
GGGGAGCGGGACCTCGCGATCGAGGCCGAGCTGGATGCCGTGATCGCGCTGGTCGGTGGCGTTCGCAACGCCCGGGCGGAAGCCGGTATCCCCGCTGCCGCCTGGCTTCCGGTTCACGCCGCCGGGGCCCTGACGTCGAGCCCGACGTTCAAGCTCCTCCATCCGGCGATCGAGCGCCTGTCGCGGAGCCGGCCGCTGATGATCGGCACTCGCACGGACATTGCCGCCGCTGCTCCTGATGGGCTCGTCGTTATCGCGGGCGATCTCGAAGCCCGAGTCGAGATCTTGCAGGACGCCGGTCTCCCGGAGCGCGATCAACCCAGGCTCGAGAAGGAGCTCGCCGAGGCGGAAGGCTTCCTCGCCGCCGCCAACGCTCGCCTGGCGAACGCGGAGTTCATGGCAAAGGCTCCGCCCGCGGTCGTGGCGGGTGCCACGGCCCGAGCCGCGGAGCTCACCGAACTCGTCGAACGATTGCGAGCCCGCCTCAAGGCATAGTGCCTCGGCGACGGGCCCGCAGCTGGCACGCACGCGTTCTCGACCCGCTGATCGGCGCTGCTACGATAGGAGCCGTTTCGCCAGCAAGTTCGGGGAGAGCCATCCGTGCCGCTCGAGTTCCTACGCCGGAAGGGCCCGGCATCCGTGCCGGATCCGGTCGAATCGCAGCCCGCATCGGGGCACACCGGGACGGCGATGCCCGAAGAGGTGGTGGCCCAGGAGCATCAGCTCCGCCTCAACTACGCGGGCAAGACCAGCGAAGGCGTACGAATCAAGACCGGGGCTGCCGCACTCGCGGACCTGCCAAAGATGCTGTCCGGGCTCTCCAAGAGCGAAGTCGAGATCATTCAACCGCTGCCGATCAAGTTCAGTCAGGCCGCCCCGACAATCGTACGACCGTCGGAGGCGATGCAGTGGCTCAACGCCCATCACGCGTTGTCGCCGATCGGGCGGCATGCGCTCGTGGTTCTCGAGACGATCGACGCCGTTGATCTCGCGTTCGATACCTTCGTGTGCGGCCTGCTCGATGGCGAGACCGACACCTCCGGATACCCGGAATACAACGCCGTTGTCGGCGGCGCGGCCGCGCACTGGGATGAAGTAACGGGCGACATGATCGTCCGCGGCGTCGTGGGCTGGGGTGGCCGCGGCGTTCGGGGCGACACCGATCGGATCGGATCGCGGATCCTGACCTCGATCCTGTCAAGCATCCTGGCGAGCCAATATGCGCTTGGCCTGACCCCTATTTCGAGGCCGATGGCCGCGACCGGTCGCGGCGGTGTCGTGTGTCCGCACTGTGGCTTCCACTCCGCACACGAGCGGGCGTTCTACTGCCCGAAGTGCGGCATGCGACTCCTGCGCGGCTGAGCGACAGACAGCCCACCCAGATCCATGCCCATCTACGACTATTCCTGCACGGCATGCCGCCATCTCGTTGAGGTCATTCACGGGATCAACGAGGCCGGGCCGCGCTTCTGCCCGAACTGCGGGGTTGAAGGCACGATGCGCAAGGGGTTCTCGACACCGGCCGTCCACTTCAAGGGGTCTGGTTGGGCCAAGAAGGACCGATCGACGTCGTCATCGTCCTCACGAAGCAACAGCGCAAAGTCCGGCTCCAGCGGGGACAGCTCCGGCGGCAACAGCTCCAGCGGCGGGGACAGCTCCGGCGGCGGGGACAGCTCCGGCGACGGAAACGCGGGAAGCCAGGATGTGGCCAGCAAGAAGGCAGACACCGATTCCTCAAGCCCGAAGCCGAAGGTCGCCCCTGCGGCGACGGCGTCCGACGGAGGATCGTGAGCGTGGCTGGGTCCGCGACTGATTGGATCAGCCTCGCTGAGGCATCCGCGATTCTCGAGGCCTCGAACATCAAGTTCCGGGCCTCGACCATCGGGACCTGGGCGCGAACCGGCAAGCTCCAGAGCATCAAGCTCGGCGGTCGTCGATTCGTGCGGCGAGGCGAAGTCAAGGCGCTGATCGCGCCGCCCCGGCGGGTTCGAGCGGATCACCTCCAGCCGGGCTTGTTCGGGGACCTGACGGACTGACGATGCCGTCGCTTCGCGAGATCGCGCGCGGCCCGGAGTCCGTGGTGCGTACGATCGTCCGGGGCGTCATCGGAGTCCTCTCCCGCTATGACGCCGCGGGCGGGGCGCTCCTCGCGGGTGGCCTCGCCTACAGCGCCCTGTTCGCGATTGTCCCGCTGGCCTTGGTGACCGCCGGACTCACCGGCCTCCTGGTCTCTGACCCGGATACGCGAGCTCGCGTCGTTGAGACAATCGCCGGTGTGCTCCCGCCGATGCGTGGGCTGCTGGTAGTCGTCCTTGGCGAGGCCGCGCGATCGGCTGCCGCGATCTCGATCTTCGGCACGGCGACGCTCATCTGGGGTGGCAGCCGGTTCATCCTCGCGTTCGAAACGGCCCTCTCTCGTGTCGCCGGAGGCCCGCGTTCGCGCGGCGTCGTTCATCGCAACGTGATCGGTCTGGTCACGGCGATTCTGCTCGTGGTGACCGTCCTGTTCGGTGCGTTCCTCGCCGGTCTTGCAGCCTTCCTCGACGAGGCCGTCGCCGGCAACGAGATCCTCGCCCTGTCGCTGGTGACCCGCCTGACCCTGGCCCTGCTGCCGGTTGCCCTCGCGATCGCAGCCATGGCCCTGATCTACCGCTTCGTTCCCGAGTCGCGCCCGTCGTGGCGGGCAACCTGGATCCCGGCCGTCGCGATCGCGGTGGTCCTCACGATCTTCGTGCGCGTCTTCGTGTTCATCGCGCCCCGGCTCATCGGCGCCGCGGCCACCATCGGGACGCTCGCGACGGCGTTCGCGGCGCTCGCCTGGCTCGGATTGACCTTCCAGGCGATTCTGATCGGGGCGGCATGGACGGGCCAGCGTCACGAACGTTTTGATCGAGAACCGAGCCGGACAGGCGCGGGCGAACCCGACGCGACGTAGGCAGGACGAGCAGCGGCCGAAGTCAGCCCTGAGGGGTACCGCAGCGTCGGCAGAAGCGAGCCGTCGCCGAGAGCGAAATACCGCAGTTTCCACACGACTGGATAGCCGCGACCGCCGGAGTAGCCGCCGCGGGCTGGAGGATTTCCAGGCTCGAGGCGGCCCACATCGCCTCGGTCGAGTTGCGCGCCATGAGCGCCGCGAGTGCATCAACGGGAGGTGGCAGCGAACTCGGCGCTCCGCCGGTCGGGATGCCGGTCGGCCAGCGTGGGCCCGTCGGCCATTGCGGTGCCGGGCTGGCCGGATCGGTCGGCGCAGGCCAGACGGGCTGGGCGACATGATCGGTCGGGGCAGACGGCTCGACCGGCGGCGCCGCGGGCGTTTCGGGTGCTGCAGCCGGCGTTGCGGCGACGGGTTCGACCGGTGCGACGGGTTCGATGGCTTCGGCGGGCGGTGTCGACACGTCCAGTTCAGCGGCCGGTGCCGCGGCGCTCGGTTCAGCGGCCGGTGCGACGTCGATGACTGCGCGAGGTTCAGGCTCGGAGAACACCGGTTCGGGCAAAGCCTCCGGAGCCGGCGTCGGCGACCCCGCAACGGGCAACTCCGGGGCCGGCAGCTCTGCTGCCGCGGCCTGGGATCCATCCTCGATCGCCTCGACGTTCGACGCGTCGACGATCTCAGGCGCCGGGATCGGCGCACTGAACGCAGCTTCATACTCCGTGAGGGCATCACTGAGCGCCGCCTCCGCGGCGATGGGCTCAACAGCCTCGGGCTCCGCGGCGATCACCTCGGCCTCGGGCTCCGCAGCGAGGGCCTCGGGCTCCGCAGCGACAACCTCGGGCTCGGCAGCGATCACCTCGGCTTCGGGCTCCGCAGCGACAACCTCGGGCTCCGCGATCACCTCGGCTTCGGCCTCCGCAGCGACAACCTCGGCCTGTGCCCACCACTCGACCGGTGCCGTGTCCGCGGGCACTTCGACGGGAGCGTCGGCGAGCGTGGGGGCGATGTCCGCGATCGGCTCACGGACCGGCTCGGAACTCGCGGTCAGTGCAGCTTCGGCTTCGTCGTCAAAGGCCGCCGTACCAACGAAACCTTCCGGCCACGAGACCGGTGCCGCGGGTGTGGTCGGCCATGGATCCTGGACGACAGCAGCCGGCGCTTCGGCGTTTTCGAGCTCCGGCGCCGCATCGCTCTGCTGGACGATCTGCTCGGGAATCGCAGGGCTCGGGGCCTCGGCCTGCGGATACTCGTGCTCGTGTTCGTGCGCTGCCGGGGCAATCGCCTCGACATGCTCGTGGCCCGGCCCGGCGCCGTTCGTCCCGCCCATCAACCTCAGCAGGCGTGCCGGGTCGATATCGATGTCGGGGAGGGCTTCCGCCGCGGCAAGATCGATCGCCAGCGGTTCACATGACAGGCAGCGGGCTTCAGTCTCGTTCCAACAGTTCGCACAGGTGTACTGGCGACATGACATGCAGAAGCTGAACGTCCGGTGGAACGCGTCGAGCTGATGGTTGGTCGCGTCCCGGTCGACGTCCGAACGCGCGGCGGACATCGCCTCGTCGAGAGACGCGTCGTCCGACATGACGAAATTTTTCAAACCGCGTCCCAGGACCTTGAGCCCGGCGAGTCGTCGCTGACTGGGCACGGCCGATTCGAAGGTGTAGCGGGTGCCACACCGTTCGCAGAAGGATTCGGTCAGGATCTCGGTCATTGGCCCCCGCGAAATTATGCGCGCAGCGCGATGTGGGCGCGACCCGAGTATATCCCAGCCTTCGGCCGCTTCCCGTTGCATCTCGTACCGGGAGGACCCTCCAACCGTACTGTGCGGCGCTCTTCGAGCCCCGAGGCACTCGAGGCGACGCAACACCCACGAGGAATGAGGGCCCTGGCGACGGCTCTGGTAGGCTCACCCGGATGCGACCGATGCGACCGATGTCGGCCGTGGAGCGTTTCTTGGAACGACTCCTCGAGCAGCCGAGCGCCCGGCTCTTCGGGACACGGATTCAACCCGTCCAGATCCGCCGCAGGATCGAGCGCGTCATGGAACAGTCAAGGGTGTCGCGCCCTGGTGGCGTCCGCGTTCCCGACCGCTTCACTGTCCGAATTCGTCCGCGGGATCTGGCCGCGCTGGACAATCGCGACGATCTCGCGGTAGATCTCGCATCCCATGCCCTCGATTGGGCGCGCCGGAAGGGATTCGGTCTTGATGCGCGCCCGCGCGTCGCCCTCGTCGCGGATGCTCAACTTCGCGCCGGCGGCATCGATGTCGAGGCTCGTTTCTCCGGGCCTACGGGCAACTCCGCCGCAGACGACGTCCACGCCTCAGGTACCCAGGTGTTTCGAGCGCCGTTTGTACGCTCCCATCTGGCGACGCTCGACGTCCTCGAACCCGGCGGTCGTCGCCGTACGTTCGTCACGGCCCGTGGTCCGATGACGATCGGGCGAGGAACGGACAACGGCCTGGCGCTCGCGGACGACGGCGTCTCGCGCCACCACGCTCGGCTCCAGGCTCGCGGAGGCATGCTCATCCTCACGGATCTCGGATCAACCAACGGGACTCGGGTCAACGGACACCATGTCAATGAGGTCGCGATCGGCGAGGGCGACCTCATTGAAGTCGGCGACTCGGTCATCACCGTCGTGGCCATCGAGGAGGGCTGACGATGGATGGCACCGTGATCGCGATCTGGCTCCTGCGCCTGCTGTTCCTTGGCGGGCTCTACCTCTTCCTGTGGGCTGTCGTTCGGGTCCTGCTCCGCGATCTTCGTGCCGCGGCTCGGGAGCCCGGCGCGGAGCTCGGCCGCCTCGTGGTCCTCGAATCGCCGAGCGGCGAGCCAGAAGTCGGCGCAGGGTTCTCGCTCGACGCAGTCACGACCCTCGGTCGCGATGTCAACGCCACGATCCTCCTCGACGACGAATTCGTGTCGACGATGCATGCCGCCCTGACGTACCGCGGACGGGTCTGGTACCTCGAGGATCTGGGCTCGACGAACGGGTCGTTCGTGAACGGAGCGCAGATCGACATCATCGCCCCGCTCGCGTTCGGGGATGAACTTCAGTTCGGGAATGTGCGGCTCCGCCTGGAGCGCGCCCGCCGGTGACAACCGGATACCGGGCCATCGCCCCACGATCGACTGGCCTCCGCCTCGCTCGACCGAAAGCCCGGCCCCGCGAATTCGCCCTGCTGGCCATCGTCACCGTAGGGCTCATTGCGGGGAGTGCCTCGCTTGCGGCAACCCGGGCGCTCCTCGCTGTGGACGGCCCGGCCCCGGACGCGGGCTTCCTCGCGGATGGTCCGGCGCTCCTGTGGTACGTCGGCGGACTGTTCGTTGCGCACCTCCTGCTCATCCTGTCCGGCCGCCGAACGGATCAGGTACTGCTGCCGACGGTCGGCATGCTCGGCGGCATTAGCCTCCTGCTGATGGAGCGTCTGCCACAGACGCTCGCCGGCGGGCTCGGGCTCGGACGGACCCAGCTCGTCTGGCTTCTGGTCTCGATCGGGCTGGTCGCGGTGATCGGGGCCCTCGTCCGGAGCGATGCCTGGTTGCGGCTGTACAAGTACAGCTGGGCGGCCCTCGGTGTCGGCATCCTTCTGGTCACCTTCATATTCGGGCATGACGTGAACGGCCAGCGCCTGACCCTTTCGATTGGACCCGTCAGCGGCCAGCCGTCGGAGATCATCAAGATCCTGCTGGTCATCTTCCTGGCCGGCTATCTGTCCGAGAATCGACCGCTCCTGATCGAGGAGTCCACCCACCTCGGGCCGATCCGACTCCCGCCGTTGCCATACCTCGCGCCGATGATTGCGATGTGGGCGATCGCGTTGTCCGTCGTCATCTTCCAGAAGGATCTGGGCGCGGCACTCCTCTTCTTCATCGTGTTCCTGTTGCTGCTGTACGTGGCTACCGCTCGGGCATCGTTCGTCGTCCTGGGCATGATCGCGCTGCTCATCGGCGGGACACTGCTGTATCAGGTGCTGCCACATGTCCGGGTCCGGGTCGATATCTGGCTCGATCCATTCGCGACCGCCAGCGGCAATGGCTACCAGGTTGTCCAAGCGCTCCACGCCTTTGCTCGCGGCGGATTGCTGGGGACGGGCCTCGGCGCTGGCTTGCCCATGGTTGGCGGTGTCATGCCTATTCCCGCGCTCCATACCGACTTCCCGTTCGCGGCGCTTGGGGAGGAGCTCGGGCTCGTCGGGATCCTCGGGATCCTGGGGCTCTACCTCGTGGTCATCGAGCGGGGCCTCCGCATCGCGGCGTCCGCGGCTGATGACTTCCGGGCGATCCTCGCCGCCGGCCTCAGCCTGATCATCGGTGTCCAGGCGTTCATCATCGCCGCAGGGAACCTGAAGCTGATCCCGTTGACCGGGATCACGCTCCCGTTCATCAGCTACGGCGGTTCGTCCCTGCTGGCGAGCGGGGTCGTCATTGGTCTCCTTCTTGCCCTCTCGGATCAAGGCGCCGAGGTGCCGCCCATGACGGCCGCCGGGCGCCGATGGCTGCGCCGCCATCAACGGGCATCAGGCTGATGTCGGACATCGAAGCGCGCGGCGGAACCGCTCGCGGCAGCACACCCCGGATGCGCCCGAATCACCCCGGGGTAGGGGCAACGCTCGGACGCGTAGCGCTGTCGTTGGCGGTGGCGTTCGGCGGACTCGCGGCCGGTGCTGGCTACTGGCAGGTCATTCGATCGGCCGATCTGTCGTCGTCCTCGGATGACGCCGCGGTGATCGCGGCGAGCCGGCACGTCGAGCGCGGCGAGATCACCGATCGGGACGGGGTCAGGCTGGCCTGGTCGGTCTTCGATGCCAATGGTGAGCCGTACCGAAAGTACCTGTCCCGCTC
>JANMNF010000204.1:0-17325 GCA_031373765.1 Chloroflexota bacterium | reverse complement strand
TGCGGACGCCGCTCACCAACCTTCAGGGCTATCTCGAGGCCCTTCGGGACGGCGTGATGGCACCCGATCCCGCGATCTTCGATTCGCTGCGCGAGGAGGTCGATCGACTCGGACGCCTTGCGGCGTCACTCGATGTCCTGGCGGGTGCCGAGGGCGAGCGGCCACAGCCGATGAGCGTGGATATCGGATCGCTCGTCAGGTCCGCCGCTGAGCTCGCGGCCCCAACGCTATCCCGTCGATCGGTCCATCTGACCATCGAGGTCGCCGATGGGCTGGTCGTCGTGGCACGTCACGACGAACTCGCCCAGGTCATGGCCAATCTGCTGCAGAACGCCGTTCGATACACGCCGTCGGGTGGTGACGTGCGAGTCGAAGCTCTGCGTGCTCCCGACGGGATCCTCGTTCGGGTGGCGAACACCGGTGCCCCGATCCCGCCGGATGACCTGCCGCGTGTCTGGGAGCGGTTTTACCGCGTCGAGAAGTCGCGAACCCGGGAGTTCGGTGGGGCCGGGATCGGCCTGGCGATCGTCAAGCGCCTGATCGAGGATGCGGGTGGGCGCGTCGGTGCGGCATCGGACGAGGCGATGACGACGTTCTGGTTCCGCCTCCCGGCGTAGGGGCGCCCTCCGTAACCGGATGCGCCACGTCCCGAGTGTCATCGCCCAGTCATCTACCTGCGACAGGCTGTGCCCATGAACCTCATCGGTGACCTCGAACGCCTCTTTGCCACGAGTCTGTATCCAAACCGCGTGCCCATTGCCATTGCGGTCGTGGTGGCCGGCGTGCTCCTCCTGTTCGTGGCGCGACAGCGCGGGTGGTTCGACGCCGCCCGGCGTCATCCCGGGCGGACCGCAGTCGTCGTGATCCTCGCGCTCGCCATCGGCCTGCCAAGCGCCTGGTATCTCGGATCGCCGCTGTTCATTCGGACGGCCCTCAACGAGCCTGGGCCCACGGCCGGTCCGACCACGACGCCGATCGCGACGGCAACGCCAGATGCAGGCGCGGCATCCGCCAGCCCCGGCGCGTCAAGTGGGTCACCGACTGCCGCGCCGACGACCCCACAGCTGGCCGCGCCCCGCACGGGAACCTTCAAAGGCGCCGACGACTTCCACTTCGGGAGTGGAACGGCGACGCTGATCGAGACGGCGCCGGGCGCCTGGACCATTCGGTTCGACAACTTCTCGGTGCGCAACGGCCCTGACTTGTTTGTCTACGTCTCGAACGACGCGGCAGGCTATGCAGACGGAGCCCTCGAAGTCGGCAAGCTGCGGGCGACCGACGGCAACTTCAATATGGATCTGCCTGCGGGCATTGTGCCCAGCGGCGCGGCCAGCATCGTGATCTGGTGCAAGCAGTTCGCCGTGCAGTTCGCGGCTGCGCCACTCGCCGGCTGACCCGGCCTCGCGGCAGTCGGGCGCCGACGCCGGCGCCACACCCGGTGCTGAGACGCGACCTGAGGGCTGCCCCAAGCGCCGCATGGGGCGCGACGCAGCGGGGTAGCATCGGGCTGTGGCCAGTGAACGTTTCGACTACATCATCGTGGGTGGCGGCTCTGCCGGGAGCGTGCTCGCCAATCGGCTGAGCTCGGATCCGGGGACGAGCGTCCTCGTGCTCGAAGCAGGTCGGCCCGACTGGCGATTCGATGTCTTCGTCCACATGCCGGCGGCGCTGGCATTCCCGATTGGCAGTCCGTTCTACGACTGGAAGTATGAGTCCGAGCCGGAGCCGTTCATGGGCGGGCGGCGTGTCTACCACGCACGCGGCAAGGTCCTCGGCGGGTCGTCGTCGATCAACGGCATGATCTTCCAACGCGGCAACCCGCTCGACTTCGAGCGCTGGGCCGCCGACCCCGGGATGGCGAACTGGGACTTCGCTCATTGCCTCCCGTACTTCAAGCGGATGGAGGACACCCTCGCCGCCGATCCGGATGATCCCTGGCGCGGGCACGGCGGGCCGCTGCCGCTCGAGCGTGGGCCCGCCACGAACCCGCTGTTCGAGGCGTTCTTCGCCGCCGTCCAGGAGGCGGGCCAGCCGCTCACCGAGGATGTCAACGGATACCGCCAGGAGGGTTTCGCCAAATTCGATCGGAACATCCGCCGCGGGCGCCGGATCTCTGCGGCGCGGGCGTACCTGCACCCGGTCATGGGTCGTCGCAACCTGAAGATCCGTACTGGAACGATGGCGACGAAGATCCACTTCGATGGCCAGCGGGCGACAGGCGTCGAGATCGAACGCCAGGGCGGCGGCACGGAAACCATCTGGGCGGGGGAGGTGATCCTGGCCGGTGGTTCGATCAACACGCCGCAGCTCCTGCAGCTATCCGGGGTCGGAGCGGCGAGGGAGTTGCAGGACCTCGGGGTCCCGGTCGTTGCGGACCTGCCGGGCGTCGGCGAGAACCTCCAGGATCACCTCGAGGTCTACGTCCAATACCGATCGAAGGAACCCGTGTCGATGCAGCCTTCGCTCGAGAAGTGGCGCCGGCCATGGATCGGTTTTCAGTGGCTGTTCATGCGGCGAGGGCCGGGCGCGACGAATCACTTCGAGGGCGGCGGGTTTGCCCGCAGCAATGAAGACGTCGCGTATCCGAACCTGATGTTCCACTTCCTGCCGCTGGCGATCCGCTACGACGGTTCTGCGCCGACCGGTGGGCATGGCTACCAGGTCCATGTAGGCCCGATGTACTCCGACGCACGCGGCAGCGTCAAGATCACGAGTCTTGATCCGCACGTGCATCCCGCGCTGCGGTTCAATTACCTCTCGACGGACCAGGATCGTCGGGAATGGGTCGAGGCCATCCGCGTCGCACGGGATCTGCTCGGGCAGCGGGCGATGGACCGCTTCAACGGGGGTGAGGTTTCACCAGGGCCGGTGGTCGAGACCGACGCCGAGATTCTCGAATGGGTGGCCCGCGACGCCGAGACTGCGCTCCATCCGTCGTGCACAGCTCGCATGGGGATCGACGCGCTTTCCGTGGTCGATCCGTTGACGATGCGGGTCCACGGACTCGACGGGCTGTCGATTGTCGATGCGTCCGTCTTCCCGTATGTCACCAACGCCAATATCTACGCGCCGGTCATGATGGTTGCCGAGAAGGCCGCCGATCTCATCGCCGGCAATACCCCGGCCTGGGCGGAGCCGCGGCCGTTCTACCGCCACGGCGCGGGGATGCCGCTGTTCGAGAGTGCCGACGAACGCTGAACCTGTGCGGTCGTGATCCAGGCGTCCGCCGCGCGTTCCGCCCGCGGTCAGGCCTTCTTGCGAGGTCGACCGCCGCGAGCACCCGGAATCGGGGACCGGCTGAGGTAGATCGCGCCGCCACGGACGCCCATGTTCACCGCCGCCGGGTGCGCAGCGATCTGACGGGCTACGGCCAGGCGAATGGTCATGAGTTTCTCGCCGGGTTCGAGTTCGATCTTCTTGAGCCCGGACATCGGGCCGACCGCGATCTCGTTGAGGGTCTTGTGAATCAGCTGGTCGCGCTTCTGCGCTGCAATTTGACGTGGTGTCAGCACGCGTAGCTTGCGTGGCTTGGGCGCGAGTTCTTCGAGCGTTGCATCGCGGATCTTCATCAAGGCGGCTCCTGAATCAAGTCGCACGGCCCGGGTATCGCGTGGGCACAGGCGAAATTACATTGTCGGGCCATGGTACTCAGTGCCAACAGCGATTTCCATTGGAATCGGCCCCCCCGGCTCGCGCGTCGCCGAGCCGGTGCAGTGGCGCACCGCGGCCATGAAGATTCCGGTGGTCGGCAGTGGGCCGGGCGGCTATGCTGCGTGAAATCTCGGTGCTCTGCCTTGCCGAGTCTGGAGGGTCCTCAAGATGTTCCGAGCACCTCGTCGAACAGCCCTGCTGGCGGCCGGTCTGGCCCTCGTCCTCGTGGCTCCGGCTTCCGTGTCGGCGAACCATTCGTGGGGCGGCTACCACTGGGCTCGCACCTCGAACCCGTTCACCGTCAGGCTCGGCGACAACGTCACCTCGGCCTGGGATTCGTATCTGGCGACGACCTCAACCGACTGGAGCAACTCCGCGGTCCTCGATACGATCATCGTGCCCGGGTCCGCGCCTCGCGCCAAGCAATGTCGCGCGAGCGCCGGCACGGTCCAGGTCTGCAACGCGACGTACGGCAACAACGGTTGGCTCGGCGTCGCCTCGATCAGCATCACCGGTGGCACCCATATCACCCAGGCCACCGTCAAGGTGAATGACACGTACTTCAATACTTCCACGTACAACACAACTGCCTGGCGGAACCTCGTGATGTGCCAGGAGGTCGGGCACGCCTTTGGGCTCGACCATCAGGACACGGACTTCACCAACGCGAACCTCAAAACCTGCATGGACTACACGAACGATCCGTCGACCAATCAGCATCCGAACAGTCACGACTACGACCAGCTCGTGTCGATCTACTCGCATCTCGACTCGACGACGACCCTTGCCTCGGCAACCACGACAAAGGGTGGGCCATCCGGAAACGCCGCTCCGGCCGCGTGGGGTCGGCTGGTCGCGGTGACCAATGCGGGTCACGGCGCCACCTACCTGCTCGATCTCGGGGCCGGCAACCTCGTGCTGACCCACGTTCTCTGGGCGGGCCGCTAGCGCGGCATCACATTCAATTGGCGACTCGACCCCCGTCGGATTCGGCGGGGGTCATTTGCTGCGTGGCCCGGCGTGGCCTATCCGAGCATCTGGCGGAGCGCAAAGATCACGTTCGCCGGTCGCTCCGCGAGTCGACGCATGTACCACGGGTACCAGGCTTCACCGTAGGCGATCAACGCCAGGACCCGGAAACCGGCTGCGTTCAGCCGACGCTGCTGATCGGCCCGGATGCCATACAGCATCTGGATTTCGAACGAGGCGCGGGGCAGGCTCAGGGCATCGGCGTGTTCCGCCACTTGCTCGATCAGGCGCACGTCGTGCGTGCCAAGCCCGATCCGGATCCTGGTCCCGGACCGTGCCGCTTCGAGCATGGAAACGCACAGGCCAAGGTAGTTGGCGTCCACGTCGTGGCGGGTCTGGAAGGCAATCTCCTGGGATTCGGCATACGCGCCCTTGACAAGGCGTATCTGCGGCTGGACCGGCAACAGGCGCTGGATGTCGGCGGCGGTCCGCTTGAGGTAGGCCTGTAGGCAGATCCCGGTGTTCGGGTAGGCCGCCTTCAGGCGTTCATAGAAGGCAATCGTCCCTTCCGTGTAGGCGCTGCCTTCCATGTCGACCCATAAGGTCTTGCCGGACTCAGCCGCCTTCGCGGCGAGGGCGCTGGCGTGCTCGAACGTGCGCTCGACGTCGAGGTCGAAGCCCAGCTGCGTCAGCTTCATGCTGACCTCGCCATCAAGCCGGCGATCCCGGATCTGGTCCATGACGCCGAGGTAGTGCGCTGCAACCTCGTCGGCCTCCTCGATCCGGGTCAGATTCTCGCCGAGGCGCGTGTAGAGCGTGCCGATACCCTCGATCTGGAATTGTGTGCCCGCCGCCAGCGCGCTTTCGGCGTCCTCGCCCGGCATGAACCGACGCACCGCGCGCTTGGCAAACCAGAGTTTCGGCAGCCGGTCGCGGAGCCATCGATTGCGGGCCATCCAGAGCAGCAAGGTTCGCATGGCAACAGGCTATTCGGTTCGTGACGGCCGCGCCGGACCGTGGCGCCGCGGGGTTGGACGGTGGCGCGTCGGGGCCCAAAATTGAACCTTGACGGCCCGAGAGCGCGAGGACCACACTCTCGCCGGGCCGCGACGCGCCCCCACTCGTTTCAGGTCCGATCCGCCGCTCCTCCAGGAGTTCATGGTGGCCACCAACGGTCTCATCGTCAGGAATGCTCGCGTGCATCCGACCACGGTCCGAGGTACGGACCTGTTCGACATGTCGGTCACCGATGGGACCATTGACTCGATCCAGCCCGCCGGCACGAAGCCCGCGGACGGACGCCCCGAGCTCGACGCCGCCGGTGGTCTGTTGTCGCCCCCACTCGTCGATCCGCACGTCCACATGGATGCTGTTCTCACGGTCGGCGAGCCCCGCTACAACGAATCCGGGACGCTCATCGAAGGCATCCAGACATGGGCGGAACGCAAGCCGTTCCTGACCCACGAGGACGTGAAGAGCCGCGCACTGGAGGCCATTCGCTGGGAGGTGGCCCAGGGCACCGGCCTGATCCGATCGCACGTCGACGTGTGCGACCCGAATCTCGTCGCGCTCAAGGCGCTCCTCGAACTGCGGGAAGAGGTCCGCGACATCGTCGACCTGCGGTTGATCGCCTTTCCCCAGGACGGGATCCTGTCCTTCCCGAACGGCAAGGAGCTGATGCGTGAGGCCATGCGTCTCGGGTGCGACGTCATCGGCGGCATTCCCCACTACGAGTGGACGCGCGACGATGGCGTCGAAGAGGTGCACTTCATCTTCGATCTCGCGAAGGAGACCGGTGCGCCGATCGATCTCCATTGCGACGAAACCGATGACGAGCAGAGCCGATTCCTCGAGGTCGTCGCGGCTCGGACGATCCGGGACGGAATGGGTGGGCGCGTCGTCGCCGGCCACGCGACCGCGATGGGCTCATACAACGACAACTACGCGTTCAAGCTCATCCAGATTCTCAAGCGGGCCGGGGTCACGATCGTCGCCAATCCGCTCGACAACATCGTCCTTCAGGGCCGCTTCGATACGTATCCGAAACGGCGGGGAATGACTCGGGTCAAGGAGCTGGACGCGGCCGGCATCAACGTCGCCTGCGGTCACGATTCGATCATGGATCCCTGGTACCCACTGGGTCGCGGCTCCATGCTCGACGCGCTGTCGATGCTGGTCCACGTCGCCCAGATGAGCGGGCGGGCCGAACTGTTCCGGGCGTACGAAATGATCACCACGAACGCCGCGCGGGCGGCCGAGGTGCCGTACGGCATCGCCGAAGGGCTGCCCGCCAACTTCGTTGTCTTCGATTGCACCGACGAGGCGGAGGCGATCCGGTTGCGCCCGGCGGCGCGCTGGGTCGTTCGACTCGGGCGGGTCGTCGCGGAAACGGAGCCAGCGCGGAGCGTGGTCACCCACGACGGCGCCACGCGACCCGTGAGCTTCACGAAGCCGGAGGTGGCTAGCTGACAGAGCCGCCTTGAGGAGGGCCCGGGGGATGTCGGTGGAAGGACGGCCCGCGCGAACCGCGCGGACCCCAGAGGAAGGGAGTTCGGTGTAGCCATGGCAACCGAAGCGATTCAACTTGGTGGGATGCCTACCCACGAAGGCGATCTCTCAATTGAAGGTAGAGGGATCGAGCCCATTCCGGTCACCGCACGGTACGGTTCGGTCAACCGGGTGTTCACAGTCTGGTTTACGCCAAACCTCGTGCCCGCTGCCTTCTTCATCGGCCTGCTCGCGTCGGCAGGCTTCCTCCAGGTCGGGTTCACCTCAGGTTTGCTCGCAATCGTCGTGGGCAATCTGATCGGCGCCGCCCTGGTAGGTTTCATGAGCCAAATGGGCCCGGCGACCGGGATGGCGCAGATCCCGCTGTCACGGCTGGCCTACGGCAAGTCGATCGTCGTTCCGGGGATTCTCAACTGGTTGAGCTGCATCGGCTGGGACGGAATCAACTCCGTCTTCGGCGCCGCCGCCCTGACGATCCTTACGGGTCTGCCGTTCATCGCCTCGCTGATCATCCTCGTGGTGATCCAGGCCGGCCTGTCGATCGTGGGGCACGAGGCAATTCATCTGTTCGAAAAGTGGATGGCGATCGTCCTCGGGATCATGTTTGCCATCCTCACGGTCGCGATCGCTGGCCAGGCCTCATCCGGGTTGGCGCGAGTGGACGGTTTCGAAGGGCTCGATCAGGTCGGCGCCTTTGTCCTCTACGCCTCGATCACGGCGAGTTTCGTCATCGCCTGGAGCCTCTACGCCTCCGACTACAGTCGCTACCTACCGGCGAACGCATCGCGATCGAAGGTCTTCTGGCTGACCGTTCTCGGCCTGACCCTGTCCGCCGGATGGATCGAGACGCTCGGGTTGCTCGTCGCCGACAAGGCTTCGGAAGGCGGAGCCGTTGACACGATCAACACGATCCTTTCCGGCTCCATTCTGGCCCCGCTCGCGATGCTCGCCATTGCCATCGGCACGATTGCGGTCAACGCGATGAACGACTACACCGGGTCACTGTCCCTGCAGGGAGCCGGCATCCGGATCCCACGGGTCTACGCCGCGGGCGCCGTCGCCGTACTCGGTTTCCTGTTCACGCTCTACCTGAATGACGGCAACCTCGTAGGAAAGTTCGAGAACTACCTCCTGTTCATCATCTACTGGGTGACACCCTGGGCTGGCGTCGTGCTGGCCGACTGGTGGCTCCGCGGCCGCCGGGCGGATGTGTCCAGGCTGGCCGACTATTCGAGCCTCCCTTCGGGGCTGGTGGGGCTGTCCTCGCTCGTCATCGGTTTCCTCGTCTCGCTGCCGTTCGGGACCTCGGTTTTCGGCGACGAAATTGCGAAGGCCACTGGTCTTCCCGTGAACGGCCTCGCGGCCACCCTGCACTACGCCGACTTCGCATACGTGGTCGGGTTCGTCGTGGCGTTCGGGGTCTACTGGATCGCGGCCCGGAGTTCCATCACTCGCGAGTAGGTTCGAGAGCGAAGGTATTTGAGGCCCCTGTCGCCAGCGCGGCGGGGGCCTCGACCTATGTTGGACCACCGGATCTCGCCATAGGTCCCCGGCGAGGAGGCTGCGCGAGCCGCGAATGGGGTCGCTCCCTTGCCACTTGGTGGAGGGGAAAGTGGTGCCTCGACGCACCAGAACCGCCCCTAACTGCTCCTAACATCACTTAACCCATTGCCTCCCCGTGTCCTGAGTGGTTCACTGGGCGCGCGATGAGGGGGCGGACGAGGCACCACACGCCTAGCGTCAGGGGTCGTCTGGCGGCGGTACTTGCCTCGGCTGGGCTGGTTGCTTCGTCGTTCACGCTGGCCCTCCCCGGGCTGGGCGACACTTCGCCGCTGATAGCGACGCATACCTCGGTCCTTGCCGCGTCTGGCGGCGATCCGGTCATTGCCGCTGCCGGCGACATCGCCTGCGACCCTGCGGATTCGAAGTTCAACGGCGGTGCCGGTGTGTCGAACGGGTGCCGCCAGTTGGCCACGTCCAATCTGCTCGTCAATGCTGGTCTCGCCGGCGTCCTGGCGCTGGGCGATAACCAGTACTACTGCGGCAGCTACGCCGCCTTCATGGGTTCCTATGACCTGAGCTGGGGCCGCGTGAAGGCGATTACCTACCCGACCGTGGGAAACCACGAGTACCTCACCAACGGCGGGTCCGGCCCGAGCACCGGGTGCGACGCAACCAACGTCAATGCGGCGGGCTACTACCAGTACTTCGGCGCACGGGCCGGTAACCCATCGCAGGGCTACTACAGCTTCAACATCGGAGCGTGGCATCTCATTTCGCTCAACACCCAGTGCTCTTCGGCCGGCGGCTGCGGCACCACCAGCCCGCAGGGGCAATGGCTCGCGGCCGATCTGGCCGCCCATCCGAACCAGTGCACGCTGGCGTTCTTCCACATCCCGCTGTTCAGTTCCGGCGGCCGCTCAGCGAGCAACGCGAACGGGTTCTGGCAGCTCCTGTATTCCGCCAAAGCCGATGTCATCCTCAATGGCCACGATCACATTTACGAGCGCTTTGCGCCGCAGACACCGGCCGGCACGCTGGACGCGGCAAACGGGATCCGTGAGTTCATCGTGGGGACCGGCGGGGCCAACATGACGAGCCTGGCCACGATCGCGGCCAACAGCGAGGTCCGGAACTCGACTCAGTTTGGGGTGCTCGACCTGACCCTCCACGCGACGAGCTACAACTGGAACTTTGTCCCCGAGGCGGGCCAGACCTTCACCGACTCCGGTTCCCAGAACTGCCATGCCACTGGTGGAGGTGGTGGCGATACGCAGAAGCCGACCGTCCCCTCGATCACGTCCGGCACGGCCGTCTCATCGAGTCGCGTCGACCTCGGCTGGACGACCTCGACGGACAACATCGGGGTTACCGGCTACACGGTCTACCGAAATGGGTCGCCGATCGGCACGACCAGCGGGCCATCGGCCACCACATACAGTGATCTGACGGTCAGTCCCTCGACGACCTACAACTACACGGTCGATGCGTTCGACGCCGCGAATAACCACTCGAATCAGTCGACGGTCAAGGTCGTCACCACGCCTGCGGTCGTCACGGATACCGGCCCGCCATCGATCCCATCGATCACCTCGGCGACGGCACCTTCCTCGGGCCGCGTGAACCTCGCCTGGACGACCTCGACCGACGATGTCGGCGTGACCGGTTACACGGTTTACCGGAATGGATCGCAGATTGGGACGACCACTGGCCCGACGGCGACGACCTACAGCGACCTGACCGTCAGCCCCTCGACTACCTACAGCTACACGGTCGATGCCTTCGATGCCGCAGGTCGACACTCGAACCCGTCCGCGCCCGCCGTGGTCACGACCCCAGTCGCGTCCGTGCCCGTGACGCTGCTCCCGATCGCCGACAGCTATGTCGACGCTTCGAAGGCCACGACCAACTACGGCACGTCAACATCGCTCCGCTTCGACGGTTCGCCGGTTGTCCAGAGCTACCTCATGTTCGATCTGGCCGGTGTGTCCGGGACGATCACGAAGGCCACGCTGCGGGTCTATGCGAACACGGCGTCCGCCGGCTATACGGTGGGAGGTACCGCGACGACCTGGACCGAGACCGGGCTGACGGCGGCCAACGCGCCACCCGCAGGTGCTTCCGTCGGCAGTTCCGGTGCTTTTGGAGCATCCAGCTGGACGAGCGTCGATGTCACTTCGCTCGTGACCACCGGCAAGCTGAGCCTCGCCATGTCCGGGATCAACAGCACGGCGGTCAAGCTGTCGAGCCGCGAGTCCGGGACCTCAACCGCTCCGCAGCTCGTCCTCGAGCGAGCAAGCGCTCCGCCGCCACCGCCGCCGGTCGCCTCGTTCACGCAGTCCGTGACGACCCAGACGGCCGGTCTGTCGATCGGCTTCACCGACACGAGTACCAACACGCCGACATCGTGGCTGTGGGACTTCGGCGACGGGACGACGACCTCCACCCTCCAGAACCCGAGCCACACGTGGTCGACCGCCGGGCCGTACACCGTCAGCCTCGTCGCCACCAACGGCGTGGGCCCGAGCGTCCCCGCGGCCACGGTCGGCATCACCATCACGGCCGACGGTTCAGTGCCCACCACCCCCTTGAGCTTCACCGCGACGGCCAACGGCACGACCAAGATCGACCTCGCCTGGGGCGCATCGACCGACAACGTCGGCGTCACCGGCTACGAGCTCTACCGGACCGGCCTCGTGAGTCCCTTGGCGCTCCTCGGGCCAAGCACCCTGACCTATCAGGACACGGGCCTGACGGCCAGTACCACCTACACGTACACGGTCCTGGCCCGTGATGCGGCCAACAACCCATCGGCCACCGCCGGTCCGCAGTCCGCTACGACCGATGCCCTGCCACCGCCGCCACCGAGCCAGCTGACCCTGCTCCCGATCGCAGATAGCTATGTGGATGCGTCAAGCCTGACCACGAATTACGGAACCTCTGTTTCGCTCCGGTTCGACGGCTCGCCCGTCGTCCAGAGCTACCTGATGTTTGACCTGACGGGTATTACCGGGACGGTCACGAAGGCAACCCTGCGCGTGTACGCCAACACGGCCTCGAGCGCGGGCTACACCGTCGGCGGAACCGCAAGCACCTGGACCGAGACCGGCCTCACGGCCAGTAACGCACCCGCCGCCGGCGCGTCGGTAGGCGGCTCCGGCGCGATCGTCGCTGGGAGCTGGACGACGGTCGATGTCACCGTCCTCATCGTCGCCGGCAAGCTCAGTCTGGTCATGTCGGGAATCAACAGCACCGCCGTCCGGCTGTCGAGTCGCGAGTCGGGAGCCACCGCACCGCAGCTGGTCCTGGACTTCGGCCCCTGACTCGATCTGGGGCGGGGTCAGCCGGATCAGCTGGTCGCGTGCGGTTGATGCACCACCGGTTCCAGCGGCAGTGTCGAAACGTGGGTTGCGATCTCTTCCGCAGTCGCGATCCAGAGGCCGTCGATCTGGCGAGCGCGGGCGATCAGACGCCCTAGGGCCGCAGCGCGCGACGCGCGTCCCGAGATGAACGGATGATTCGTGAGCATGAACAGCCCGCCTTCCTCGACGAGGGCCTCGAGTTCGAGCGTCCAACGGGCGATGACATCGTTCGGGTTGGCGATAACGCCGGACCCGGTGATGCCCGGGAGATAGTTGTATGGCTCCCAGTCATCGAGGCCCCAGTGCGCCGGCAACTCAACGATGGTTGCGGCTCCCGGATTGGCCGCCGTCGCCAGCAGGTACGGATGATCGGCGTCCATCAGGCCACTCTCGTACTGGAACCCGTGCCGAGCCAGCAGCGCCGGCAGCCGGTAGGAGAGCTCCCAATTCGGCGCTCGATAGCCCTTGGGCCGAACGCCGGCCACGGCATCGAGCGCCTCCAGACCACGAAGGAGGCGCTGTTCCTCGGTCTCCTCGTCGGTCGCCGATCGAGCGCCTTCATGCAGGTAGCCGTGATGACCGATCTCGTGGCCGGCGTCGCGGATCGAGCGGGTCAGGTCCGGCCAGCGTTCCGCGGTGTAGCCGGGAATGAAGAACGTCGCCCGGATCCCCTGATGATCGAGTATTCGCATCAGGCGGGGTACGCCGGTACGCGGCCCGTACGCCTGGTGACTCATCACATCGAGCCACGCGACGGCCTCGGGATGATCGAACAGGATCGGGCTTTCGGCGTCCACATCGAACGTGAAGCACGCGGCGGCGCGAACACCATCCGGCCAGTGGAAGCCAGGCGGTGCCGCTGAACGCCAGGCCTCTCGAGCGCGGCTGTCACTCACTGATCGCGGCGCCGAAGGGCGACCAACGAGAGCATCTCGTAGGCCAGGTTGGCCGCCAGCGTCGCCGTCTGGCCGGCCGGGTCGTAGGCCGGAATGACCTCGACGACATCGAAGCCCACGAAATCGATGCCGGTCAGCGCGCGCAGGATCGCCAGCATGTCGTGGGCAGAAGGTCCGCCGGCTTCCGGTGTGCCGGTGCCAGGAGCGTAGGCCGGATCGACGACATCGATGTCGAAGCTGATGTACGCGGGTCGGTCCCCGACGCGTTCCTTGATTCGTTCTGCAACCGCCGCCGGACCGATCCGGAAGACGTCCTCGGTCGTGAGGTAGTCGAGGCCCAGCTCCGTTCGAAGTCCGGTCCAATCCTCGGGCCCGTACAGGGAACCTCGCAGACCGACCTCGATCGAGTGCGCCGTGTCTACGAGGCCCTCCTCGATCGCCCGGCGCATCCACGTCCCGTGGTTATGCTTTTCGCCAAAATAGCTGTCCCAGGCATCCGTATGCGAGTCGAAGTCGATGACCGCGACCGGACCGCGGGACCGCGTGGCGCGCAGGTGCGGCAGTGTGCAGGCGTGGTCACCGCCGATCAACAACGGAATGACCCCTGCCTCCACGATCGGCGTGATGGCCGCCTCGATGGCTGCGTAGCTCCGTTCCGTGTAGCCCGGGACGATGGCGACGTCCCCGAAGTCGACGCACGACAGGATCTCGAATGGAGAGACGTCCAGGTTCGAGTTGTACGGTCGCAGCATCGCGCTCGCGGTTCGCACCGCGCTCGGTCCGAAGCGCCCCCCAACGCGGTAGGTGACGCCCGTATCGAACGGGACCCCGATCATGGCGACGTCGACATCCTCGAGCGAGGTGACATGGGGCAGCCGGGCAAACGTCGTGGGGCCCGTGAACCGCGGGCTCAGCATCGAATCCTCGGGGACGTAGCGCGGCATGGGCATGAGTCTAGCCCCGCGGTTGACGGCGCAACAGCCCACCGCTACGATCCGCGGCACAACTGAAGAGCTCTATCGAGAGTGGTGGAGGGACCGGCCCTTTGAAGCCACGACAACCTATCGGCGGTGACGTCGACAAGGTGCCAATTCCGGGCAGGACAACCACCTGCGAGATAGGGATCACCCATTGACCCTTCCCGCAGGAAGGGTTTCTTGTTTCTCGGGCCACTTCTCGGTCGGGCAGGCCAGCCACCCACGCGACCCACGGGCGCGTCCCACGACCAGGAGTTCCGTCATGACGACCGACACGAGCACCACCGACTCTCGCCATCGTGCGTGGTCGACGATGTCCATGCCGGCCGACGGATCGGGTGCTGCGCCGGGAACGAGCGAGTCGGCTGCGGCCGCCGCGAGCACCACCACCTCCTCTGCCGCGACCGCAGCCGCTGCCACCGCCGACCAGAACCCTGCATCGCGCTCCAGGATCGTTGGGCTTCGCTGCCGCAATTGCGAGCGCCCCGAGGTAACAGGCCCCCACTTCGTGTGTCCATCCTGTTTCGGGCCACTCGAGGTGGTCCTCGATCGAGAGACCGTTCGTGCCCAGGTCTCGCGGGCCCGGATCGAGGCTCGGGGTCCGGGCATCTGGCGATATCTCGAGCTCCTGCCCGTCGAGCAGGCACCGACGCGAGGGCTCGCGGTTGGATCGACGCCGCTCATTCGCGCGGATCGCCTGGCCGCAGAAATCGGCCTGCGTAGCGGGCAGGTCCGCCTCAAGGACGACACCCGGAACCCGACCCTGTCCTTCAAGGACCGCGTCGTGGCCATAGCGGCGGCGCGGGCTGCCGACTTCGGGTTCACGACGCTGGCGTGTGCTTCGACGGGCAATCTCGCTGGCGCCACCGCCGCCGCAGCAGCGGCGATCGGGATGCGTGCCGTTGTCTTCGTCCCGTCGAACCTCGAGCCCGCCAAGATCGACCACGCGCTGAGCTACGGTGCGACGGTGGTCCCGGTCAACGGCACGTACGACGACATCAACCGGCTCAGCCTCGAGATCGCCGATGAGGAGGGCTGGGCTTTCGTCAACGTGAACCTGCGGCCGTACTACTCCGAAGGCAGCAAGACGCTCGCATTCGAGGTCGCCGAGCAGCTTGGCTGGCGCCTTCCGGACGTCATCGTGACGCCGATTGCCTCGGGCAGCCTGTTCACCAAGGTCGCGCGTGGGTTCGAGGATCTGATTGCGGCGGGACTCGTTGAGGACAAGCCGGTGCGATTCATCGGAGCCCAGCCCGACGGCTGCTCGCCGGTTGCAACGGCGTTCGCCGAAGGTGTCGATGAGATCCGCCCCGTCCGCAATCCCGACACGATCGTCCGATCCCTCGCCATCGGATCACCGGCCGACGGCCGATATGCCCTCGCCCTAGCACGGCGGACCGGCGGGTCGATTGAATCCGTGCCGGACAGCGCCACAGCCGCGGCTATTCGCCGACTCGGGCGGACCGAGGGCCTGTTTGCCGAGACCGCGGGTGGCGTGACCGTCGCCGGGATGGAGCAGGCGGTGCAACGCGGCCTGATCGGGCCCGATGATGAGGTCGTCGCCCTGATCACCGGCAACGGCGTCAAGACGCCCGACGCGAAGTGGTTCGGCCTGGAGGCCGAACGTGAGGCGTCCGAGCGAGATGCGTCCGGTGGACTGGGTGGACCCGGTGGACCGGGTGGCCTCGCCCGACCGATCGACCCATCCTACTCGGCATTTCTCGCAGCAGGACTCGGCTCATGAGCGCCTTGCGAAACGGAACGCTGGGCCGCTGCCTCTGTATCGAGCGGGCCTGAGCCCGACAGTCGCCTCGGCTGTTCCTCGGTCCGCATCTGGCATTCCGGCAGCGCTGATCGCCGCGCCCTCCGTGGCAGCTGCGTCCGAGCTGTTGGCCCGTCCCGGCCTTTCCCGTCCCTACCCGTGAGGTTCTCGTGTCTTCCGTCCTTCGCGTTCGCACCATCGACCCTCGAGGCCAGCGCTTCGGCGCCGGGTTCTCGGCCATCACCCTGCTCGCCGGTATCGCGCTCAATCAACCGCTCGTTGCCGTTGGCGTTGGCATCGCGCTCGCCGTCAGCGCCGCGCTCGGCACACAATGGTTCCTGTTCGGCAGACCCTGGCCGACGATTCGCCGCGCATTCGGACTCGGAGCGCCGTCGTCGGTCGAGCCGGAGCTCGGGCCGCGGTTTGCGCAGGCCTTCGGGGCGCTCGTCATTCTCGGCGGGCTCGTGCTCTTCGTCGTCGGCGCCCAGCCGTGGTTCTGGCTGCCGATCATCGCGGTCGCCTCGCTCCAGACCCTCCTTGCCGTGACCGGGTACTGCCTGGGGTGCCGCCTGTACGGCCTGCATTGGTTCCTGCCGGAACTCTTCGATCGAATCGTGCTGCGAATCCCGGCTGAGCCTCGAACGGGACTCCGGACGCCTGGTTCGAGCTAGGGCGACGCGCGCCCGCGTGCGCTGGCACCATGGGCCCATGTCCAACGACGTGGTCCAACCGCGATGACCGAGATGGCCGATGTCGTCGTGATCGGTGGTGGGGCAATGGGCGCGAGCATTGCCTATCACCTTGCTGCCGCCGGCGCCGGGAGGATCGTCCTCCTCGAGCGTGAACCGGCGCTCGGACTCGGCTCGACCGGCCGCTGCGCGGGCGGGTTCCGGCACCAGTTCTCGAGCGAGATCAACGTCCGCCTGTCGCTCGCGTCCATCCGCATGATTCGCTCGTTCAGCGCCGAGCATGGCCTGCCGCTCGATCTCCACGCGGAGGGCTACCTCTTCCTGGTTCGTGATCACGCGACGTGGAGCAGCTACCGCGCTGCGGCTGCGATGCAGCGGTCCCTTGGGGCGCAGGTGCACGAGTTGGACGCGGCGGCGGTCGCGGAGCTGATCTCCGGACTACAGACCGACGATGTCGTGGGCGCCACCTTCGGCCCAGAGGACGGGATTGCCGATCCATCCGGCCTCACGAATGGCTATGCGACCCTGGCAAGGCGGCTCGGCGTGGATATCCAACTCGGGACTGCCGTCGAGGCGATTCACACCAGTCCCGATGGAGGAGCGGTCGCTGGAGTCACAACCTCGGGCGGCGTGATCGACGCACCGATCGTCGTTAACGCCGCCGGTGTCTGGGCGACGTCGCTGGCCGCGACCTGTGGCCTCGTCCTGCCGATCGAACCACAGCCGCGCCACATCGTGGTCACGTCGGGTTTCGATGGACGGCCGGATCGCCGCACGCTCGTGATCGACACCGCGACCATGTTCTATTTTCACCGCGAGGGCGCCGGCGTGCTCATGGGGATGCCGCGGCTCGCGGACGCCGTCTCGACGTTCGAAACGACCGTCGATGAGCGCTGGATCGCCGAGGAGCTCGTGCCCACGGCCGTGTCGGTGTTACCCGCTCTGGCCGATGCGGGACTCGCGAGTTCGTGGGTCGGCCTGTACGAGATGACGCCGGATCGCCACGCCATC
>JANMNF010000208.1:0-4312 GCA_031373765.1 Chloroflexota bacterium | reverse complement strand
CCGAGGCCGAGGCCGGGGCGTGAGGGACCGGCCGCCCGAAGGTCGGGTTGACATGGATCCTCAGCGGATCGGGCCGCGCTTCTCATTCCGAGCCCGACTCACGGGCGGCCTCCTCGCGGTGGCCGTGGTGCCACTCGCCGGTTTCGGACTTATGCTCCTGACGGCTGACCTCGTTCGATCGGGCAGCGTTGATTCGACACTCAGCGGGCTTGTCCTGTTCTCCCTGGCGGCCGCGATCATCATCGCGGTCCTGTTCGCCTATGTGCTCTCGAACAACCTGACCAAACCGATGCGAGCGATTGCCCGCGCCGTCGAACGCGTCTCGGCCGGGGATCTTTCGGTTCGCGTCGAGGTCGCCGGCGACGACGAGCTCGCTGCCCTGGTCGAAAGCCACAATCGGCTGGCTGCGGACCTTGGGCGCCGCAACGCCGAGCTGGGCCGGATCCTGCTGGCCATCGGGGAGACGTCGCCGCGCGATGACCTCGAACGGCTCGTCTCGCACGCCGCCGCGAGCGCGCGTTCCGCCTTCTCGATGATCGACGCGGTCATCCACCTCGGCGATCCGATGGCCGTACCGGTCGAAGAAGTCGTGCCCGGCGAAACACGCCAGATTCGCGCGGTTCTCGCCCTGCCGGACGAGCGCGTCGGCGTTCTGGTCGGCCATCTTCCTGCTACGCGCTCGTGGGACCGAGCGGATCAGGATCTCCTGGAGCTCTACGCGAGCGAGGTCGCCGTTGCGATTCGGAATTCCCAACTGTTCGGTCAGGTCCAGGACCAGACCGCCCGGCTCGTGGCGCTCGATGCCGCCAAGGACGACTTCCTGCGAGGGATCAGCCACAACCTTCAGACGCCCTTGACCAGTATCCGTGCGTACTCGGAACAACTTCAGGACGAGCGACCCGATCGCCGCCTCGCCATCATCACGGAGCAATCGGAGCGTTTGTCACGAATGGTCCGGCAGTTGCTGACGGTCTCGCGTCTCGAAGCCGGCACGCTCAAGCCACGGGTCGAGGTCGTGGCGCTCGGGCCCCGGGTACGACGTGCCTGGGAGGCGCTCGGGGTGGCCGAGGTGCCGTTCGATCTCGACGATCAAGCCGCTGGTTGGCTTGCGCTTGCGGACCCCGACCAGCTCGACCAGGTCCTCTGGGCGATCCTCGACAACGCAGTCAAGTACGGCGGTGGTGCGCCCGTGCGATCGCTGGTCCGGCCGGATGTCGCGTCCCAGGTACTGCTGCTGACGATCGCGGATTCGGGGCCCGGCGTGCCGGAAGAACTACAGGCGGCGGTCTTCGAGCGCTACGCACGGGGCACGTCACCCGACCATCCGGAAGGAACAGGGATTGGGCTCTATGTGGCCCGAGAATTGACCCGGACCATGGACGGATCGCTCGACCTGGAGCCAAACGGACCCGGTCAGGGAGCGGCGTTCACGATGGTGCTGCCGGCCGAGGCGTCCTCCGCCGGCGAACCCTGAGGTTCGGTCAGGCGGGCGTCCAACCGGCGCGCGGCGCGACCGGCCAGAGCAGATGCTTCGGATCGAGCCCGACGATCAGCCCACCCGAGATCCCGAGGATCGGCCCAAGCAGATCCGGTGTCCCGAGGAACGCCGAGATCATGGAGCCGAGGTACCACAGGGCATAGCCCCAAAGTGCGGCGGAGGCGATTCGTTTCATGCCGGGCATGGTCCACCGGCGCGCCCCGACAGTCGACCCGGCTCTTCGTACTATTGGTGGTGACAGGCTATGGGCGAAAGGTCCCATGCAAGGTCCATCGGCGACCATCCTGTTTGTTCGTGAAACGGGGGAGAGCATGCTGCACGCGCAAGCCGGGCGCTGGAAACGAGTTCACCGAAGAGACAGCGCCGGGCAGAGCCTTGCGGAATTTGCCCTCGTCCTTCCGGTCCTGCTCCTGATCGTGTTATTGGGCCTTGATCTCGGGCGGGCTTTCTTTGGCTGGGTGACCTTGAACAACACCGTCCGTGTCGCGGCCAATTACGCTGCGACGAACCCTGACGAGAGCTTCGCTGCTGCTAGCGCCTATGACTCGCTCCTTCGAAACGAAGGAAGCAATGCCGCATGCGTGATTGCGCCGGGCGCACCACCGCAGCCAGTCTTCACCGACTCGGCGCTGGATTCGAATACAACCACCAAAGACCTTGGGGACAATGCCACGGTTACGATCAGCTGCCCGTTCCGCCTGCTCACGCCGATTGTTGGAGGCCTAGTCGGAAATCCAGTCACCATCTCGGCGTCAATGACATTCCCGATCCGGAATGGACCGTACAAACCATGAAGTCGTCCCTTGATGGTCGTCGCGGGCAGTCCTTGGTGGAGTTTGCGTTGCTACTCCCGGTTCTCCTCGTGATCCTGTTCGGCTTGCTCGACTTTGGTCGCGCCGTGTTTGCCTACAATGCTGTCTCCGAAGCGGCCCGCAACGGGTCGCGAGTCGCGATCGTAAATCAGACGCTGTCCGACATCTGCTCGGTCACCGCGAGCCGCGCCGTCGGTCTGGGCCTGCCGCCCGCGTGTGCGGCAAACGGCAATGCGGGAACACAAGGCGTGTGGGTCACCAACGCGCAAACCGGCAATGCAACGTCATGCGTCGCCCTCAATTGCCGCCAAAGCGTCAAGGTCACATACCAGTTCCGTCCGATCACGCCTGTCATTGGAGCGTTCATCGGGCCGATCAACCTGACTTCGACATCGGTTGTTCCCGTCGAGAACCTTTGTGTCAATAGCAGTTGCCCTCAGCCATGAAAGGACTCCATGTGACATACCTAGATCGGAGCAGGGGCGGCCAGACCCTGGTCATCTTTGCCCTCGCGCTTACCGCACTACTGGCGATGAGCGCCCTTATAGTCGACGCGGGTAACGCGTTTGCCCAGCAGCGTGGCACCCAGAACGGTGCTGATGCGGCGAGTGAAGCCGGCGCAACGGTCATCGCTCAGAGCCTTCTATCGACGGCCGCCGGCCAGGGGCCACGGACGGACGCTCAAGTCCTGGCGGCGATGAATTCGGTCGCCGCGATCGACAACATCCGGCCGTTCAACCCAGGGGTGTCCGACAATTCCAAGGGCTACTACACCGATATCTCCGGCAACCTTCTGACATCAAGCGGGGCCACGACGACAGATCCAGCGCAGGCAGTTCAAGTCGGCGCGGCCGCTGGCAATGTCATCCCACAATGCAACGCCAACTGCGTGGGCTCGAGCGCAGCCGGTGTCCAGGCCGTTGGAAATCGACCGTTTCCAACGGTCATGGCGCGAGTCATCGGGTTCACGTCGTTCACGGCGACGACAGCGGCA
The DNA here is from genome assembly GCA_031373765.1 of Chloroflexota bacterium. GTDB lineage: Bacteria > Chloroflexota > Limnocylindria > Limnocylindrales > CSP1-4 > UBA5189. The sequence continues at coordinate 1,008 of JANMNF010000208.1, read as the reverse complement.
ACAGCGGTGGCCGGCTACGGCCCAAGCGTCTGCGATGCTCCTCAGGGCTGCGCCCTCCTGCCGGTTACGTTCTCAACTACCCGCGTTTCATGTTCCAACAGTGGGGATACGAACTACTCGCAAACGCCATGGACGATCGCGGTTCCGGATGCGAACGGCAATTTCAACAACGCGGACATGGTGATCCTCGGGCTTTGCAAGAACGGGCCCGGCGCCGTTGGGTGGATTGACTTTGGATGCGGCAACCTGGCCAGCCAGATTCAGAATCCGTGCAATGCGTCCGTCCCGATCCCGACGTGGCTCCAGACCCAACCGGGGAACAACAACAGCCTCGACGACGAGCTTGCGGCCTACTACGGGCGCGAAGTGCTCATCCCCTTCTTCGACGGAACCTGCAATCAAGACCGGCCCGACAATGAGGCTCCCGGCTTTCCTCTGGGCGCGGGGGTTGTTCCGGGGGTATGCGTCGGTGGGACTGCCGGGAGCGGCGCCAACAGGTACTACCATATTCCCTACTTCCTCGGCTTCCATTTGTACGCAACCTATACATCCGGTAACAACGGCGGCCCTTGCAACAGTGCGCCGGGGAGCCCGTTTGTCTCGGGCAACGGCGGCAACGGTTGCTTCAAGGGCTGGATCACCCGCCTTGTGGCCGGGCCGGGCGCGGTAAGCGTCAACCCTCAACCGGGCAGCCCCGCGACGCCGTTGAGCATCACGCTTATTAAGTAGCATCGCTCAAGTCCTGGTCGGAAACGATCGGGGTTCAACTCATCAGGTGACCGAGATCGGCGACCGACTGCGTACTCGGTAGCCATTCGGGTCGGGGGCCCGGGAGCCGCGTTTCACGAACGGTGAGGCGCGGCTCCTTCGATTCCGGGCTGGTGCGCAGCGGATCCCTAGGGTGCGGTCCGGTGAGAAAACCGGTACTTCCGCGTTCAAAAATTGCCCCCATCGGGCTATGCACCTGCGCACCGCGGCAAGTCATCGTGCAAGGAAGCGACGCCAGTC
>JANMNF010000178.1:0-4631 GCA_031373765.1 Chloroflexota bacterium | reverse complement strand
GTCGGCGCCCGCGGCCCTCAGGAGGTCGAGTTGTCGGGATTCAACGACAAAGTCCTTGGCGAGCACCGGGACCGAAACGGCGGCTCGCACCGCCGACAGATCGGCGACGGATCCGCCGAACCAGTGCGGCTCGCACAGGACGGAGATCGCGACCGCGCCGCCGCGCTGGTAGGCCTGGGCACGGGCGACGACATCTTCGCCCGCAGCGGCGATAGCGCCGGCCGATGGCGAGGCACGCTTGATCTCGGCAATGAGGTGCAGGCCGGGGGCCGCGAGTCGCTCGGCGATCAGCCGCGGCGGCGGAGCAGATCGAACACGCCGCCGGAGCTCGGCGCGATCGACGTCCTGGAGCTCGGCGCGAACGTCCACGCGGCGGCGGGCTGCAATCTCGGCCACGACACCCGCACGCGAGCGCCTCGCCCCAGTTCGCGGCATCAGCGAGGTCCGTCGCCTGACGCAGCTTCGCGGGTCGCATCCAGATCCCGCTTCGCTCCGCGCAGCGCTTCGAGCAATGAGCGGGCTCGTCCGGCATCGATGGTCTCGGCGGCGAGAGCAATCCCGTCCCGGAGCTCGGCTACCCGGCCGGCAGCCACGAACGCTGCACCGGCATTGAGCAGGACCACGTCCCGCCGAGCGCCACCCCGGCCCTCGAGGATCTCGATCGTGATCGCGGCATTCTCATCGGCCGTGCCGCCGCTCAGTTCCGACGTTGCCGCCGCCCGCAAACCGAGCGCTCCCGGATCGACCTTGGATTCGTGGATCCCGTCCGCGGTCACATCGCGGATGACACCAGTGCCATCGAGCGGGATCTCATCGACACCCCGTCCGTGCACGACGAGTGTCCGCTCCGTGCCCAGGCGACGGGCGACTTCGGCGATCCGCGGGGCCGCGCCTGCGTCACCGACCCCGATCAGGGCCCGCATGGCACCGGCAGGGTTGGTCAGAGGCCCGAGCAGGTTGAATGCGGTTCGCACGCCGATCTCGCGGCGGGTCGGACCGGCATGGCGCATCGCCGGATGGAAAGCCGGCGCGAACAGGAAGGCGAAGCCGAATTGCCGGAGATCCGCGGCTGCGGATTCGGCCGAGTGATCGACCCGGACGCCGAGCGCTTCCAGGACATCGGCCGCGCCGGATTTCGAGGTGATCGCGCGGTTGCCGTGCTTGGCCACGGGGACGCCGGCGGCGGCCACGACCAGCGCGGAGGTCGTTGAAATATTGAATGTGCCCGACCCGTCACCACCCGTGCCGACGACGTCGATCGCGCCGTCCGGCGCATCCACGCGCACGACCCGCTCCCGCATGGCGGAAGCGAAGCCGGCGAGCTCGTCGACGGTCTCGCCGCGCATCCGGAGCGCAACCAGGAACGCCGCCAGCTGGGACGGCGTGGCCTCGCCGTCCATGACCTCGCCCATCGCCTGGCGCGCCTCTTCGAGGTCGAGGGTCCGGCCTTCGATCACCGCCGCGAGGGCGGTTCGAACGTGATCACTCATCGATCGGGCTCGGCCAGTCCGGCCGTCGCGAACGTACCGCTGGCCTCGTCGAGGACGGACGCGTCACCCTCGCCCGCGAGGCGAAGGAAGTTCGCGAGGAGGTGCGGGCCCTCGGGCGTCAGGACGCTCTCAGGATGGAACTGCACGCCCTCCATGGGAAGCGCCACGTGGCGAATGCCCATGATCACGCGGTCGACCTCGGAGATCGCCGTCACCCGGAATTCGGCTGGCAGGGTCTCGGCGTCAACGCACAGCGAGTGGTAGCGCGCAGCCATGAAACTCGGCGGCATGCCGGCCAGGAGACCCGCGCCGTCATGGCTGACCTCACTGGCCTCGCCGTGAACGAGGGTCGGCGCACGGACGATCTGCCCCTGATACGCGGCGGCCATCGACTGCATCCCGAGGCAGACGCCCAGGAGCGGGATTTCACGCTCGGCGGAAACCCGGACCGCATCCATCGAAACCCCGGCATGCTCCGGATCGCCCGGCCCAGGCGAGATGACGATGCCGCGGAGATCGGTTCCGGGATCGTCGATCATGGCCTCGATCCCGGCGCGATCCACGGCATCGTTCCGCAGGACGGTCACCTCGGCCCCGCTGGCCTCGAGGGCCTGGACGAGGTTGAAGGTGAAGCTGTCGTAGTTGTCGATGACGAGGATCATGCCGGGTCCTCGCTGCGCTCGGCTCCAGGTGAATCGATGGCGCTCGGTCCCGTCGAGCCGCCACGTGCCGAAGCGGGGGCTGCGGCGAGCTCGATGGCCCGTCGCAGCGCCGCCGCCTTGTGCTCCGTCTCCTCGAATTCCTTCTCGGGCACGCTCCCGGCGACGATCCCGGCGCCGGTGTGGATGTGGGCACGGCCATCCTTCAGCACGGCACTGCGGATGGTGATGGCCGTGTCGAGGTTGCCGTCGTAGCCGAGATAGCCGACGGCGCCGCCGTACAGTCCGCGCCGCTCACCCTCCGCGGCGGCGATCAGCTGCATCGCGCGGACCTTCGGGGCTCCCGAAAGCGTGCCGGCCGGAAAGACCGCTCGCAGGGCATCGAGGGCATCGAGATCGGGCTTGATCTTCGCCTCGACATGGCTCACCAGGTGGAGGACGTGGCTGTAGCGCTCGACCTCCATGTACTTGCTCACGGCCACGCTTCCGGCGCGGGCCACGCGGCCGAGATCGTTCCGCCCGAGATCGACGAGCATCACATGCTCGGCTCGCTCCTTCGGGTCCCGCTGGAGCTGCTCGGCGAGGATTGCGTCCTCGCGAGCGTCGGCGCCACGGGGTCGTGTGCCCGCGATCGGGTGCGTCGTCAGCTTGTCGCCATCGAGCTGAACGAGGAGCTCCGGGCTGGCGCCGACGACTTCGAACCCGGGGACGCGGGTGAAGAACAGGTACGGCGATGGATTGACCCGCCGGAGGCTCCGGTACAGGCCGATGCCATCGAGCGGCTTGCCCGTAGCTGGGTCAATCGGCAAATCGAAGGACTGTCGCCGGGCCAGGACGACCTGGATCGCCTCGCCAGCGGCGATCGCGTCCTTGGCAACCTCGACCGCGCGGATGTACTCGTCGCGCCCGAGGCTGGACTCGATGGCCGACGGGCTCAGGCTGGCCGCCGGGCTGGGCGAGGCCGAGCCGTTTGCCCCTGAGCCGCCTGAGGCCGCACGAGGCGATCCCGCTGCGGCACCAGCCATCTCCGACGCCGACGGTCGCGAGGTCCGTTCAAGCGCCTCGAAGATGGCCGCCTCGGCGATCCGGTAGCGACCTTCGAAGTTGGGGGCCTCGGTGTGGAGCGATGCGATCGCGGAGAGGGTGTGAGTCAGGTGGTCAAACACGATCACCAGGTCGGTCTCGATGAAGGCCGCCGTGGGGACGCCGACCGGATCCGCGTCCGGCATCGGAACCGACGGCTCGAAGATCGAGGTCGCATCGTACGCAAGCGCACCGACAGCCCCGCCCGTGAACCGGGGCATCCCCTCGCGCGGAGCAACGCGGCGGCGCGGAACGAATGACCGGAGCGCCTCGAGCGGATCGAGCGCTTCGAACTCCCGGATCGGCAGGTCCGGCGCGTACGCCGTGACGCCGACCGGTCGATCCTGGATCCGGGCTCTTCCATTGCGGACCTCGAGCAGCCGGCGAGGACCAACGCCCAGGAACGAGTAGCGTCCGAGTCGCTCGCCACCCTCGACCGATTCGAGGAGGTAAGCCGGAGTCGTGCCGTCATCGAGGCGCAGGAAGGCGCCGATCGGCGTTTCGAGGTCAGCTGACCGGGTCGCGCGCAGGAGCACAGTGTCCGCGGTCGCGGATTCGCGCTTCGCCTCGGACAGGCTGAGCGGGTCCATGCTGCTGTTCATCGCCGACAACGCCTCCGGTTCGATCCGTGCCCTGGCCCGGCCTCGGGCCGATCGGCCCGAGAATCAAGAAACGACCTTCGTCCTCCTGGGACGAAAGGCCGTGCCTTCCGCGGTGCCACCCTCATTCGGCGATGTGCCGCACTTGCCTGACCGACAGGCTGCTCGGCTGAGCGGCTGATCGGCGCTGCCCTGTATCGCTGGCGCTCTGCGCCGGAGCCTACTTGCGTCGCGTGGCGGATTGGGCCGCGCTCGTCGTTCGGTCCGGAGGCTCCCGGGTCCATTCCCTGCCGTCGTCGCTCCGGTTTCCACCAACCACCGGATCTCTCTGCCAACGCTCGACGGGTACTCGTCCCGTTCATTGCCCGTATTCAGTTGAGGCGCGGAGTCTAGGCGGCCCGCATGCCGAGCGTCAAGCGGTGGTCGCCGCTCAGTGGCGGACCGACGATGACGCGGGCGACTGCGCCGAGGCCAGCAGCATCTGGTCCAGTTGGTCGGCCAGGACCTTGGCCAGTTCGCGGCTGAACCGAACACGGCCGACGACGACATTCGGGTCCTGGTGCGGCCCGGCCTCGCCCGTCGGGTCGCTTCGATGGAGCGTGACGGTCACGCCGAATGGGCCTGCCGTCAGCGAGAAACCATCGGCGTAGAGATCTGGATAGTCGGGCATGTCTGAACCTCAGTTTGGCGGGTCTGGCTGGCGCTCACCTTACCGGTCCCGACCGGCGTCGTCATAGCGCCGCGTCTCGGCGGTAGGGCTCTCCGAGCGAGGCCGGTGGACGGAGGCGCCGGCGGGCGAC
>JANMNF010000152.1:0-1573 GCA_031373765.1 Chloroflexota bacterium | reverse complement strand
GTAACGAACGCTCACGGCGCGTCATGGAGCGGCTCGGCATGACCCACGACCCGGCCGATGACTTCGAGTATCCCCTGGTCCCATCCGGCCATCTGGTCCGTCGCCAGGTCCTGTACCGCCTCACCCGCGGGACGTGGATCGCCCGACGAGGGGCGCCGGTTTAGGTCAGCGACGTCGCCTGAACAGCCGATCGAGGAACGAGCGTCGTGGGATCGCGGCTGCCACCGCGGGCGCCGCCTGCTCGCCATACAACGCCTGTTCAAAGTCGCGGAGGTCCTGCTCGTCGAGCGCAGCCCGTCGCTCGGCAGCATCGGATGTCGCGAGCGCCGCGTCATGCTCGGCCATCGCCGTTCGCCGCAAAGCCTCAGTTGCGAGTGGATTCGACCCGAGGAGTGACATCTCGACCTCCTTGATCGGCCAATCATGCTCCCGCTCGTCAACGAGCGAACGACGACTCAGGGGCGCGTCACCAACTCGGGGCGCAGGTCGGCGAGGGAGCTCGAACCGAGGAGCGGCAAGGCGATCTCGAGTTCCTCGCGCACGATTGCGATGGCACGTTCGACGCCGGCCTGGCCACCCGCTGCCAACGCCCAGTAGAAGGGTCGCCCGATCAGCACGCCCGATGCGCCAAGGGCCATCGCGATGGCGACATCGAGACCCCGGCGGATGCCACCATCAACCCAGACCTCGGCTCGGCCGGCAACAGCCTCGACGACGTTCTGCAGGGCGTGGGCCGTTGCCAGCGAGCGATCCAGCTGTCGAGCTCCGTGGTTGCTGACGATGATCGCCTCGACGCCGTGTTCGATTGCGAGGCGGGCGTCATCCGGCGCCAGGATGCCCTTGAGGATCAGCGGCAACGGGCTCCACGATCGAATCTTCGGCAGGTCCGCCCAGGTAAAGCCGAGCGCACGCTGGTCATCGAGGCCGCCGTATCGACCACGGTCGGCACCGGCCGCGCCTTCGACATTCGGCATCGACGGGAGCTCAAAGCCGGATCGGCGATCCCGCTCGCGGTATCCAAGGACTGGTAGGTCCACGGTCAGGACGATCGCCCGATAGCCGGCCGCGGCCGCGCGCTCGACGAGCGTCCGCGTGTAGCCCAGGTCGCCGACGAGATACAGCTGGAACAGCCCGTCCATGCCGGGCGCGGCCTCGGCGACGGCCTCGGGCGTCATCGAGGCCGAGGTGGACAGCATCATCGGGACGCCGGCGGATGTCGCGGCTCGCGCCATCGCGCCCTCGGCGTCGGGGTGGGCCAAGGCCTGCGCAGCCATGGGCGCAATGGCAATCGGCAGGGCGCTGCGCACCCCGAGGAAGGATCCGCTGACGTCAACGGTGCGGATGTCCGTCAGGACGCGCGGCGCAAAGCGGAAGTCGCGCCACGCGGCGTCGTTCTCGGCCAACGTGATCTCATCCCAGGAACCTCCGGCCACGTAGTCGAAATTCGGGCCGGTCATCCGCTCGCGGGCGAGCGCCTCAAACTCGTGGAGGCTGGCGATCGCCGCGAGTTCGTCCGGACCGAGCCGCGGTGCCATCAGCCGATCAGGTCCAGGCCGGCCAGGGACGCCAGGAC
>JANMNF010000133.1:0-32634 GCA_031373765.1 Chloroflexota bacterium | reverse complement strand
GAGATCGAGATGTTCCGAACGTCATCGCCGGTCCCCTCGATTCGCACGTCGAGTCGGTCCCTCGGCAGCGCGTCGCCGAACCGCTCGGGCCACTCGATCAGGGTGACACCGGCAGCCTGTCGCTCATCAAGCAGCCCGCCGGCATAGGCGTCGTCGGCACCGGCGAGGCGATACAGGTCGAGATGGAAGAGTGGTAGCCGTCCGAGGTACTCGGCCATGAGCACGAAGGTCGGCGAGTTGATCGTGTCGTGTATGCCGAGGCCCGCGCCGAACCCCTTGGCCACCACGGTCTTGCCGGCGCCGAGATCCCCCCACAGGCAGATGAGGTCACCGGGCCTGGCCGCAGCCGCAAGATCGGACGCAATGGCGAGGGTCATCGCCGCCGAGGACGAGGCCACGCGAACACCGGGCGCGGTGAAAGGAACGGTCTGCGACATCGATCGAGCGTAGCCGAAGCGTGCCATCGACGCGCGTGGCGAGTGGAGCCCTGGGGAGCGTCGGTCAGACGAAGCGCTCGAGGTCGCCGAGCGGCACAGCCACCGGTTCGCGTCCTCCGAACCGAACCCAGCCGGCCTCTGCGATCACGCCGCCGGAAAATCGGAATGGTCCAGCCGGGCCGCCCCAGGTTCCCTCGACTCCGGCGAGTGGGCCGGCGGTCACCCGGACGAGGTCCGGCGCGCCGGTCGGCAACTCGACCCCGGCGTCATCGAAGACCAGGCAGGCGGGCTCCGAGACGATCGCCACGGTCCGACCTTCGATGGCCTCGAGGACGGCCATGATCGGGGTTGCGATGGGTCGGCTGATCGCGCCGTCGAGCACGAGAACGGCAAACGGCGGCAGCCCATGGACCCCCGCACGCGCTCGCCGCTCCGACGCCAGGACCTCACGCCGTTCCTTGACACCAAGGGCGGCGACAATGACCCCGCGCACGCCGACGGCCCGTGCGCGGGTGATGGACTCGGCGTCGATCGACGATCCGGCAACGAGGATCGCACCGGAGCTACCGACATCGATCTCCGAGGTCCTGACGCGCCCATCGCGGGTCGCCACGATGTGGAGGCGGCCGCTGCTCGGTCCGCCCAGGGCATCGGCCGCAGCGAGGCCCCACAATCCCGTTCGAACGCGGATGCCGGCTCCCGGGCGGACCTCGCTGACCACGCCGTCAAACGGTGCTTCGAGCGGCTCCGATGGCTCACCGGTCGCGATCCGCCACTGTCCACCGCTTCGGAACAGCAACTCGCCCTCGGCGGCATGGTTCGCGCCCCGGCCACGCGCCCGCGTTCCGGACCACCACACGCCAGGCTGGCCCTCGGAACTCCCGGGTCCCCCGCCGACCTCGGTCCGCGCTTCCCGCAGGCGCTCCGCGAGCGCCGAACCCCGAACGACGGGCTCTCCCTCGCCCGGTACTGGCCGTTCACCGGGCTGGAGCGTGAACCACGCCTCGACGGAATCGAGCACGACCGCGCGGGCTCGCACGAGGTCCAGGCCTGCGGGCGCAGTCGGGCGGCTCATCGGTCGTCCCTCGGCCATGCCTGCGCTGCCCACTCAGCGAGACGCGATCGGCGCCGGTCGCGTCGTTCGGGCAGATACAGCGGGACATCGCGCAGGTCGACAACAAGGCCGGCGAGCCCACCCGTCACCTGAACCGAGGCCCGCTTCGTGCGGCGACCGAACCGGACTCCATCGTGGAAGTCGAGCTGTGCCTCGGCCCGGGTCCCGGGCGCGAGATCGACGAACGTGAGCTCGCCGCCAGCCAGATCTCGACGCTGAACGTCGCCTTCCAGAGTGAGGGTCAGGCGCGCCGCTCGGCCCGGGCGCTTGCGGCCGCTGGGTCGTGCTCCACCGGCACCACCGACGATGACCAGGCTGCCGAGTGGGATCAGCGCGTCATGGACCAGATCGGCCAGGAGCGCACGGCGCTCGCCCGCATCCTCGATCGTTCCGATCGGGCCGAGCAGTCGCGCGTGATCCCAGGCCAGTTGGGTCGATCCGGTCCGGCGGATGGTGTCGGCCACCGCCATGGCGACTGCATGTGCAGGCGCTCCGGCGAAGGCGCCTCCGGCGATGATCGTGAGATCTGGCGGGCTCCCCGCGCCAAGTTCCGGCGTCAGCGCCGCGAGGCGGGTCAGGGCTGCGCTTGCGGCCGCCATTCGAAGCCGGGAACCGTCGCCCGTCGCATCGACCCATGGCCGGCGGCGCAGGTCGCGGAGGCGGTCGCTCATCCGATGTCGGTCCAGGCTGCCGGTCGTCCACGCCAGAACTTCGTCGACGGTTTCGTCCCCGGGCTCCGGTGGCACCAGCGCTCCGGCCGACGCGATGATGCCTCGAACCACCGGTTCAGCGCCGGCGATTCCGGGCTCCGCCACGAGGCGGGCACCGCCATCGAAGCCAACCTCGAGCAACTCGATGCGAAGATCGAGCAATTCGGCAAGCGTGCCGATCACGGCGCGCATGCCGATGCGGCCGTCGTCGGGATCCTGGCGCAGGTCATCGAGTGCCCGGCGCAGGGCATCTCGTTCTCCACGGCGGCCGGTCCCGGGTGGCACGTCGATGACTCGTCCCGATTCGGTGTCCGCGTCTCCGAGCGAGTCAACCCAGGCTCGTCGACTTCGAATAGCCGCGCTGGTCATGATCCGGAGGTCGGATCGTCGATGCATCAGGGCGCCACCGAGGGCTGCCAGATCGTCCAGCGCCGCGCGCTCGTCCGGACCGGGCGGATCGCTGATCCCGATGAGGACGAGGTCGACGGTCGGATCCAGTCCGAGGGCGGTCATCTCACGAGGATCGTGGGTCTCGGTTGAAGCCGTCGCCACGCGCCAGCCTGTCTGGCGCGCCTCGGCCTCAAGATCGCCGACGGTACGGCGCGACGCTCCGAGCACCAGGACGAGCCCTGGAGGGCGGCTGCGGGCCGTCAGGAGCGGGATGGCGTCGAGTGCGCCTTGCTGCAGCTCAGGCCACGCTGCCAGATCGGCATCGGCTACTCGAACACGCTCCGCCACGGCGCTAAGCAGCGCGGGGACCGGGATTTCGGTGGGGCCGGCCATCGAGCCGAGGAGACGCCATCGCCGGTCTATCCGCGCCACCAGGGCGACGGAGGTGGTCGCACCACCTGTATCGATGATGGCGAGAGTTCTCGGTGCTCGGGTCACCGCGTCATGCTACCGGGACCTGAGACTCGGGCGCTGGTCGTGTGGCCGGACGCTGCCGTCACGCGTCCCAGGTGATCTCGTCGTCGAGTTCCTCAAGGCGATCGATGAGCTGCTCGATGCCGTCGTCGTCCGCGAGGATGGCGGTCGCGCCGGCCATTTCGCCGCCGAACAGGCTGCGCAACACCGGATCGAAGAACAACATCGCGTTCGCCCCGAGCGGCCGGTATGGCCGACTGGCATGCAAGAAGTGCACGGCCGAGGTGGTCAGGCCACGCAGCTGGATCTCGCGCGCCACTTCTTCGACGAGCTCCTCCCGCTGATCGTCCGGGAGCTCGCCCGGACCGATGCCGGTCATCGGCCCACACCGCCGTCGCTTGCGACTGGGGCGGCTTCAGTCAACGGGATCGCCATGGCCTGCTCGAAGGCTCGATAGGCCTCCGCTCCGCGGAGGGCCAGGATCACGTGCTCGATCGTGGACGGTCCCGCGATTTCCTCGCGCAGTGTGGCGACGGTGATCTCGGCGGCCTCGCTCAAGGGAAACCCGCCGAGCCCGGTGCCGAGGGCTGGGAAAGCCACGGACGAGATGCCCAGCTCACGAGCCCTGGCCATCGCGCTCCGGACCGCCGTCGCGATGGCAACTGACGACGTCCGGCGGTTGTGATCAAGGGAGACCGCGTGGATAACCGCCCGGGCGGCCAGGGACCCGGCGCTCGTCGTGATCGCGGAGCCGACCTCGATCGGGGCCTGACGGACGGCCTCGAATTCGATCGCATCGCCACCGGCGCGCTTGATGGCGCCGCCGACGCCGGTCGACATCCAGAGCGAGGGGCTGGCGGGGTTCACGATGGCATCCACTTCGAGGACGCAGATGTCCCCGTTCCAGAGTTCAAGGCGCGTCATCCGGTACCTCGGGAGACGAGCGTACGGACCACGGTCGGCCCGGACGCGGCATGGTACACCCGGGGCAGGCGCCGAGCCATGCCCGTGACCACCTCCCAGGTGTTCGTGCCGCGTGCTCGAGCGACATCGGCAACCGTGATTGTGGTGCGTTCCTGCGATCCGATGAGCACGAACCGATCGCTGACAGTGATCGGCGGGCCGGGCACTTCGGTAACGTCGGCCATGACGGCATCCATGGCCACATTCCCGACGAGCGGGACCCGATGGCCGCGGACCAGCGCTTCCGCGCGATTCGAGAGGGCCCGTGACCAGCCGTCGCCATAGCCGACGGGAAGGGTCGCGATCCGCGACGCCCGATCGGTGCGAAATGTCGGCCCGTAGCTGATGCCCCAACCGGCTTCGAGCTCGGCAACGCGGACCGGTCGAGCATGGAGCGAGAGTGCCGGGACAAGTCCTGCTGCAGCGGCACTGATGTCCGCGCCGGCCAGCTCGTCGGGCACCAGGCCATAGATCGAGAGGCCAGGTCGCACGCCACCGTACGACGCGACGCCATCGCTGAGGAGCGAGCCGCTCGCCCGGACGTGACGCCGCGGGAGACGCACGCCGGCTGCGTGGAGATTCACCGCCTCGGCGTCGAACGCCTCGATTTGAGCGCGGGTAAGCGCGCCATCCTCGGGCGCCTGCAGATGCGTCCAGAGGCCGTCGAGCCGCGCCCTCGGCTGAGCTGCAATCGACCGTGCCGCTGCGCTGAGCGCGTCGCCGTGGAACCCGCCCCGTCCGAGGCCGGTCTCCACCTCGAGGTGGATCCGGAGTGGCCGTCGCCCGCCACCGCTGGCGATCATCTCCAGGGAGGCGGCGAGGAGGCTCGGATCTCCCGCGGTCACGGCGATCCCGCGCGCAGCCGCCGTCACGACCCAGGAGACGGGGATCGGGTACAAGACCAGGATCGGGGCGCGGATGCCACCGTCCCGGAGAGCCACGGCCTCGTCGATCGTCGCGACGCACAAGCCGTCGGCGCCGGCGGCTTCGAGCTCGCGGGCGACTGGAAGCGCGCCATGACCGTAGGCGTCAGCCTTGACCACCGGATGCACGGGGACATCGGCGCCGGCCACGGAACGAATGGTGGCGAGGTTCCGGCGGATGGCGCCCAGATCGATTTCGAGCCAGGCGCTCCTCGGCAGCGCATCGAGGATCGACTCGTCGCCCAGCGCGGGTCCGCCCGGCCCTGCCTGACCCTCCCCCTCCGGCACGGTCAGGATTCCGCCGCGTCCGGCGCCCGGACCCCGAAACCCAGGCGCTTGCCCCCGCGCTCGCGCTCCGCGATTGCCGCCAAACGCTTGCGGGCGATCGGGAGCGCATCACACAGGTCAGATGCGAGCAGGCCCGCATCGCCGAGACGCTCCCTGACGATATCTCCTGCCATCCCGTGGAGGTACACCCCGAGGCGCGCGGCGGCAAACGGCGGCATCCCCTGGGCGAGGAGCGCCCCGATGACGCCGGCCAGCACGTCGCCAGTACCGCCGGTTGCCAGGGCCGGGTTCTCGAACGGGGCCACGGCCACCTGACCCTCGGGATCTGCGATCACGGTCCGGGCGCCCTTGAGCACGATGACGTGGCCCCATCGGGCGGCCGCCGCCCGGGCCGCGTCTGCGCGAGCCGCGTCATCGGCAGCCAGGTCGCCATCGCCGTCGTCAGGCTCGCCTTCACCGGCGCGCAGTCGTGCGAACTCGCCCGGGTGGGGTGTCAGGACGGCCGGTCGACTCGCTCCGGTCCACCACTCCCCGAGCGCGGCCATCGAGCGCAACGCCTCGGCATCCAGAACCACCGGGGCGGGCGTGTCCTCGCCGATCGTACCGAGCAGGCGGTGCACGAGTTCCATCGTCGCGAGGCCGGGACGCAGCCCGGGCCCAAGGACGATCGCGTCGTGTTCATGATCGAGGATCCGGGCAATCGCGGGCTCCGGGTCCACCTCCTCGACATCGTCCTCCGGCAGCGCCATCGTCGTCGCCTCGATGACCTTGCCGGCGAACAGCGGCTGCAGCGACTCAGGGACGGCGAGCGTCACGAGGCCCGCGCCCGCGCGCCCGGCGGCACGACTCACAAGCAGGGCCGCGCCGGCGTAGTCGAGCGAGCCCGCGATGACGAGCAGCTTGCCGAAGGTGCCCTTGTGGGCACGGGTCGCGCGTTCGGGCAGCAACCGGGCCATGGACCGGTCGTCGAGGACGTCCGGACCGCCATCCGCGACGGACGGCTCCTCGCTCACCTCGGCCGCGGGCGGCGTGGCTTGCTGGCGAAAGCCGAGTTGTCGGTCAGCCATCTCCGGGGTCCTTCAGGGAAGCCTCATGCAGGGTCCGGATGCGTTCCATCCGTGCGAGTATCTGGCGCTCGCGGTCATCCAACCGAGCGTCAATATCGGGCGGGAAGATGTACCGACCACCGGCTTGACGGACGCCGAAGGCAATCGCCACCGCGTAGTCCGATTCGTGCGTGATCGACACGGCGATCCGATCCATCCCCAGCTGCTCTGCCCGTCGTTCCGCGCGACCGTGGAGTCGGACCGCCGGCTGGCCTGTCGGCAGACGCTCGATCTCGATGTCCTTCCAGCCGATCCCGCGGACGCCGAGCCCGAGCACCTTGCTGACGGCTTCCTTCGCGGCCCAGCGCCCGGCAAAGGTCTCGGGCCGATCGCGGACGTAGCGCTGCTCGGCTGGCGTCAACACTCGACCGCTGAACCGGGCGCCGAACCGCTCCAGTGCGTGGCGAATGCGTTCGACCTTGATGATGTCGATCCCGAGTTCCGTCGTCCCGGGCGGTACGACGCCGGGCGGGATGGCTCCGGGTACCGAGCGATCATCGGGCGACTCGCGGCCGCCGCCATCGGGCATCCCGATCGCCTACTCGACCGTGACGGACTTCGCCAGGTTGCGCGGCTGATCGACGTCTGTGCCGCGGGCAATCGCCATGTGGTATGCGAACAACTGGAGCGGGATGATCGCGAGGACCGACGAGATGGCTTCGTGCGTCGCCGGTACCCAGGCGACATCGTCGGCAAATCGTTCGATCTGCGGATCGCCCTCGGTCGCAACGGCGATCACGCGCGCGTCTCGAGCGCGGCCCTCCATCACGTTGCTGATCAGCTTGTCGTAGGTCGATGACGAGGTCGCGATTGCGACCAGCGGGCATTCCGCGTCGAGGAGCGAGATCGGTCCGTGCTTCAGCTCTCCGGCCGGATAGCCCTCGGCATGAACGTAGCTGATTTCCTTGAGCTTGAGGGCACCCTCAAGCGCGGCTGGGTAGGTCGCGCCGCGGCCGACGAACATGAAGCCACGCGAGTTGACGTAGCGGCGGGCAAGGTCCCGGGCCTTCGGCGCATTGGCATCGAGCGCCTGCTGGGCGGCATCGGGCAGCGCCCGCAGTGCGCGGGCCAACTCGATCTCGGCAGCCTCGGACATCGTCCCTCGCAGCCGGGCGATGGCCGCGGCGAGGACGACGAGCGTCGTGACCTGGGTGACGAACGTCTTCGAGGCCGCAACCGCGATTTCCGGGCCGGCCTGCAGGAACAGGACCGCGGCCGCCTCCCGGGTGATCGCGGAGCCGACCGTATTGGTGACCGCGATGATCGGGCAACCGCGCTCGCGGGCCATGCGCGTAGGGGCGATGGTGTCGGCGGTCTCGCCCGACTGCGTGACGGCAATCACGAGGGTATGCGCATCGAGCGGCGGCGGGCTGTAGCGGAATTCAGATCCGACGGTGACCCGGGCCGGCAGCCCCGTCCACGCCTCGAGCGCGGAAGCGCCGACCTGGGCCGCGTAGGACGCCGTCCCGCAGGCCACGAGTTCGATCCGCGTGATGGCCTTCAGCGTCGGGATCAGGGCTTCGATCTCGGGCACATGGATCCGGTCGTCGCGACTCACCCGCCCGGCGAGGGCCTGTCGCAGGGCGTTCGGCTGCTCGTGGATCTCCTTGAGCATGAAATGCTCGAAGCCGCCCTTTTCGGCCAACTCGGGCGTCCAGTCGATGATCGTTTCGGCCCGCTCCTGTGGGTTGCCGTCCACATCGGTGATGAGGACGCCGGTCGGTCGAACGTCGGCCACATCACCTTCCTCGAGGAAGATCACCCGTTTCGTGTGAGCGAGAATCGCAGAGACATCGCTGGCAATGAACGATTCCTCACCATTGAGGCCGAGGATCAACGGGACGTCCTTGCGCGCTCCAACCAGCCGCCCGACTTCGTCGCGGTGCATGACGACGATGGCGTAGGCGCCGTCGACCTGCCGGAGGGCGGCACGGACCGCGTCGGCCAGATCCCCGGCGTAGGCCTCCTCCACGAGATGGGCGAGCGCCTCCGTGTCCGTCTCGGATTCGAGGCGATGACCGCGAGCTTCGAGACCGTCCCGCAACTCGCGGAAGTTCTCGATGATCCCGTTGTGGATGACCGTGATCCTGCCGCTGCAGTCCGCATGCGGGTGGGCGTTGAGGTCGTTCGGGCGTCCGTGGGTGGCCCATCGGGTATGGGCAATGCCCATCGCCGCATGTGGCGTTCGCTCAGCAATGGCCGTCGTGAGATTGGCGAGCTTGCCCGCCTTCTTTTCGACGAACATCCGGCCCTCTTCATCGACGAGCGCGATGCCGGCCGAATCGTAGCCGCGATACTCGAGGCGACTCAATCCTTCCATCAGGATCGGTCCAGCCTCACGAGGTCCGGTGTAACCGACGATGCCGCACATCCGTGGTCAAGTCCTCAGTTCGTTCGCGCCGGCAGAGCCGAGCGCTGACTCGCTCGATGGATGGGCACCTACGATCAGTGTAGACGCTCGGCTGCGACAGCCGCCAGCGCGTCGGCGAGCTCCGAGACGATCATCGCGTCCGGACCCTCGACCATCACCCTGAGCGCGGGCTCGGTGCCAGAGGGCCGGATGAGGATCCTGCCGACGCCACCGAGCCGCTCCTGTGCCGCTGCGATCGCGCGCTGGATGGCCGGGTCCCCTTCCCACTGGTCCTTGTGACGCACGCGCACGGCGCGCTGTTGCTGGGGCAGGAGCGGAATATCCGTGGCCAGGTCGGCCAACGATCGACCCGTACCGATCATCACCCGCAGGACCTCAAGCGCGGTCACGATCCCGTCGCCCGACGTCGTGTGGTCCGCGATGATCACGTGGCCGCTCTTCTCACCACCGAGTCCCGCACCGGCAACCTGCATCCCCTCCAGGATGTACTTGTCCCCTACCGGTGTCCTGACAACGGTCCCACCGACATCCTCGACCGCCTTCTGAAGCCCGCCATTGGACAGGACCGACACCACGAGGGTCCGGCCCGCGAGTGTGTCGTGCCCAAGGCGCTCGAGCGCCAGGATCCCGAGCACCTGATCGCCATCGACCACGTTGCCCGAAGCGTCGACCGCGATGAGGCGGTCCGCGTCGCCATCGAGAGCAAATCCCACGTCTGCGCCACGCTCGGCCACGAGCGCGGCCAGCCCTGCCGGATCCGTGGCGCCGCACTCGCGATTGATGTTCGTGCCGTCCGGGCTGGCGTTGATGACCTCGACCGCCGCGCCCGTGGCAATGAGGATCCCGGGTGCAAATGCGCCGCCCGATCCGTTGGCCGCATCGAGAATGATCCGGAAACCTGACCCATTGAGCGTCGAGGCAAGCTTCATGCGAGCCTCGATGTACTCGGAAACGCGGTCGCGCGCGTCGACCATCACGCCGAGATCGTCGTTACCGGCCCCGCCGAGTTCCTCGGTCCGCCAGATCAGCTGCTCGAGCTCATCCTCGATCTGGTCGTCGAGCTTGAGGCCCTGCTGATCGAGCACCTTGAGGCCGTTGTCGGCCGCGGGATTGTGCGAGGCCGAAACCATGATCCCCGCGGCAAAGTCCCCGATCCCGGCGAGGAATGCGAGGGCCGGCGTCGGAACGACCCCGACCTGGTGGACGTTCGTACCCAGGCTCGTCGCGCCGGCCGTCAGGGCCGCCACGAACAGGTCACCGGATCGTCGCGTGTCCTGCCCGACGACGATGGCACCGCGTCCGCCCGCCAGCCGATGCGCCGTCGCCCGCCCCAGCGCGTACGCGG
Organism: Chloroflexota bacterium; assembly: GCA_031373765.1. GTDB lineage: Bacteria > Chloroflexota > Limnocylindria > Limnocylindrales > CSP1-4 > UBA5189. The sequence continues at coordinate 22,513 of JANMNF010000133.1, read as the reverse complement.
TGGTCGGCTTCAGCTCGATGTTGGCGATCCCGCGGATGCCGTCGGTACCGAACAATCGGGGCACGGTCGGGTGATCTCCTCAACTTGACGCGACGACGGTCAGGGTATCGCGCCGGTCGCGGACGGTCCCGCTGTCACGGCTACGGTGATCGGATTCGGGCTGGCCCCGACGAGGGTGAGTCCGGTGAGCAGATTTGCGGTCACCGTCACTTGATGGTCGCCGACATCGAGACCCGAGACCTCGACCGTCAGGACAATCGAAGATCCCGACAGGCGATCAAGGTCGGCCACCGATCCACCGATCGTGACCAGCACGCGATCGGTCGACAGGGTGTACGTCCGATCAGCCCTGGCGCCGCTCAGGATCAATCCTGCACTGAAGGTACGGGTGCCGGTGACGGGCCGGAGGGTGATGATGACCCGAACCGTTGTGAGGTCCGGGGCCTGCACACCGTCGGGCAGCTGGAGCGGGGTATCAACGGCGATACTTGACGAGGCGCCACTAATGGAAACCGGCGCGGTGTCGGCAAATTCGAGGGGGGCGAGGCTATCGACATCGCCCTCGACGCTGATGACGATGGGGTCGACCGTCACCGAAGACACCTCGAAGCCAACGGCCGGCGTTCCGACGACGATCGGACGCACCGGCAACGATCGTGTCTGTCGATCCGTGAAGATGGCCAGCCGGACCCGTACGCTGCCCGGTGACAGGTCCACCTGGAACAGCTCCTGGTCGGCCGCATCCACCGGCAGCAGATCCACAATGCGGTTGATGTCGATCCCCGATGCATCGACGCTCAGGCGCGCCTGTGCCTCCGCTACCTGGTTGACGATCGATGCCGCTCCGGTCACGGTCGTCTCGGTTGACGACAGGGCGGGTTCGCCGATATCGAGTCCGGTTGGGATCGGACCCAGGACCGCGCGCACCGGAACGATCCGCGAAATGACCTGGTCGAGCTGAACAGTGATCTGTCTCGGTTCATAGTCGACAACCTGGATTCGCGGGTCCACAGCGACTACTCGGACCGCGACCGACGTTCGGCCGCCGGTTGGCGACACCTTCGAGAGGTCGACGACCGCGCGAAAACTCGAACTGTCGAGGCGTAGGCCCAGATCCTCTGGTGCGAGGTACCGGATCCTTCGAACCGCGCCGAGGTCCGACAGGATGGTGACACTCGATGACAGGCCGGTCGTCTCGATCGGCACGGCTCCTTCGAAGAGCTGTGCGCTCGACGACAGGATCAACCCGCCATAGAGCAGGGTCGCGAAGGCGACGGCCCCGAGCTTGAGCGGCCAGTTGTGGAAGATCAGCCCCATGGCGCGGTTCATTGACCGGACCCAGAGGGAGGTGGCGGTTCGCCGCCGACGTCACCGGCCGGCGGCGGCGGGCTCGAAGGCGCTGCGACAGGGGGCGCGGCCGGCCTACGACTCGACCGCCGGGCGCCTACTCGGATGTCCTCCGCCACGACGCTGGATGGCGCCAACACGGGTGGGCTCTGGCCGGCCTCGGCCGATTGGCGATCGGGCAGGGCGCCAGCGCGGATCGAACCCGTTCGGGCAAGGTCGCGACCATCGGTCATCCTCGGTCCGCGCTCTCCTCGCATGAATCGGCCGATTCCGGCGAGCGTTGGCGTGGTGGTTACGCGATGCGTACCCGGGATCCGTCGGCGTGTTCCGTCCGTTGCCGGATCAAGGTGACCGCGGATTGCGCGGGCGAGCTGCAACTCGTTGAGGTTTCTGACGATCCGGGCGCGCTCGATCAGGCTGACCTGGCCGTTTTCCTCGGATACGACGATCACGACAGCGTCGGTCTGCTCGGTGATCCCTAGCGCAGCACGATGGCGGGTACCGAAGCGCTCGGACGGTACGGTCGTCTCGGTCAACGGCAGCAACGCTCCGGCTGCCAGGATCTGCGATCCGCGGATGATCACGGCTCCGTCATGCAGGGCCGTCTTGGGCATGAAGATCGTTCGAAGCAGATCCACCGACAGATCGCCGTGGATCATCACGCCGGACTCGGCGATCTCCTCGAGGCCGGTATCCCGCTCGAGCACCATCAGCGCCCCATGCCCGTCCCCGGACAGGAGCGACGCCGCTCGCGCCACGATTGCGGCAACCTGCTCGGCTGCGGTGTTTTCGCTCGGGAAGAGCCAGGCCATCGACCCGACGCGGCCGATGCGTTCGAGCGCTCGTCGCAGTTCCGGCTGGAACACCACGACCAGGGCGAACAGGCCCACGACCGCGCCGGTCTGGAGGATCTGAGTCAGGAGTCGCAGGGAAAGCGCTTGCGCGGCGAAATAGACGACGAACAACACACTGACACCGATCACAAGGCGCACCGCACGAGTTCCTCGGATCAGGCTGAACAGCCAGTAGATCAGAAGCGCGGTGATCCCGATGTCGAGCAATGTCGTTGGCCGAACCTGATCGAGGATCGACGCGAGGACCTGCGGCATCGGGGTCGAGTGTAGCATCGCGACCCGGGGTAACAGACGCCGCGAGAGCGGACGTGGGCCGACGCGTTTGGACCGAGCCCGGCCAGACGCGGCTCAGAGGTGCGGCGCGGACTCCCGATCCTGTCGACCGGCTGTGGCGAGATCGTGGACGACCGAGGAACCCAGAAGGAGAGCCTGGGCATCCGGGTCGTCATCGAGGTCCGCCAGCCGGGTCAGCAGCGCGATCTTGTCTCGCGCCAGATCGGTCCAGCCGCGCGTGGCCTGAATGGTCGCGAGTTCAAGCTGCACCGCCGTATCGGCCGGATCGATGGTCACGAGGATCAGGCAGGCGTCGATCGCGGCGTCCTGGCGCCCGGCCTCCCGCTCCGCCTCGGCAATCCTCAGGAGCAATGGGCGCGCCCGCTGATGATCCCCTGCAATGAGCAGCGCCTCGGCTTCTGCGCGTGCGGCAACGACGTGGAGCCTGGCGCGCGGTTGCACCTGGGCCTCGACCGCTTCCGGCTCGGCGATTGGTTGCGGCTCGGCCGCTTCGGGCTCGGCAGTGGGTTCAACAGGTTCTGGCTCGATCGTCGGTTCTGGCTCGACGGCTTCGGGCTCGACCGGCACATCGAGCTCAGCCGCCACTTCGGGCTCACGTTCGGGCTCAGGTTCAGAATCTGAGATCGCCTCGGCTTCTCCGGCGACTGGGTCTGGCTCGGACGCGGGCTCAACCTCGGGTTCGGGTACCGACTCGGGTTCGGGTTCGGGCTCGGGCTCCGGCTCGGGTTCGGGTTCGGGTTCGGGTTCGGGTTCGGGTTCGGGTTCGGGTTCGGGTTCGGGTTCGGGCTCGGGCTCGGGCTCCGGCTCGGGCTCCGGCTCGGGCTCCGGCTCGGGCTCCGGCTCGGGCAGCATGGCTGCCTCGACCGGCGTAATGACGGCCTTGGGCTCAGAGGCCGGCCATCCAGGCGTTTCTGGCGCCCGTGTTACCAGCGGCTCCGGAGTGACTTTCGGACGGTTCGGGTCCAGGAATGGATCGGCGCGGGCGAGGGCAGCCGCAGCACCAGGTTGACCGGTAATTGCAGTCAGCGCTTCGGCCAGACGCTCGACGACCTGTCGGCGCGATCGCGTGTCGGCAATTTCAAGGGCTGCGCAGGCAGCGTTGCACGCCTCGGGGATCCGATTGGCCCGCTCCAGCACATCGGCTAACGCCTCGAGGTCCCTGGCCGCATCGATCGGTCGCCCAAGCTCGAGGCGAGTTGAGGCTCGTCCACGAAGCGCTGCCTCATCGGACGGCGCGCGCTGCAGCGCGGCGTCGAACGCACGCTCGGCTTCATCGAACCGGCGAAGGCGCTTGAAAACGTCCCCGACGCTCGCGTGCGGGAGCGCACGATCGGGAGCGATGGTCGCGGCCGCCTGGTAGGCGGTCAGGGCCGCCTCGAGATTGCCCTGGACGGCGGCCACGTGCCCTCGACGCAACGCTTCCTTGTACAGATCGAACAGGGCCTGACTCATGCTGACCCTCCCGTTCCCCCGCCGGAATCGACGATACCGGCATCGCCGCGCCTACCGAGGAGCTCTACCAGGAGTCCCTTCTGGACATGCAGTCGATTCTCCGACTGCAAGAAGATGATGCTCTGCGGACCGTCCATCACGCTTGACGTGATTTCCTCGCCCCGGTGCGCCGGAAGGCAGTGCATGACACGGGCAGATGCGCCCGCCATTCGGAGTAGCTCGTCGTTGAGCTGGTACGCCGCGAAGGCCGCGCGTCGCGCGTCCGTTTCCGTTTCCTGGCCCATCGAGGTCCAGGCGTCTGTGTAGATCACGTCCGCGCCACGAACGGCCTCGACCGGGTCCCCGCCGATCTCAAGGGCACCGCCATACTCCGCGGCTCGAGCTTCGGCAACGCGGACGACGGCTGGATCTGGCCCATACCCAGGCGGATGCGCGAGCCGGACGGTGGCACCCATGGCCGTCGAGACGAGTGCGAGCGAATGAAACACGTTGTTCCCATCGCCGACGAACGCAATGACACGACCGGCCACCGATCCGAAGGTTTCCTCGATGGTGAAGACGTCGGCCAGTGCCTGGCATGGATGTTCATGGAGCGTCAGGGCGTTGATGACCGGGATCGATGCCTGCTCGGCGAACTCGGTCGCGACCTCGTGAGCACCCGTCCGGATCACGATCGCATCGACATAGCCTTCGAGATTGCGGGCCACGTCCGAGATCGATTCTCGAAGGCCCCACCCTACGCCGCCCGAGGTCAGCTGGATGGCCGCACCGCCCAACTGGACCATGCCAGCCTCGAAGGTGACGCGGGTGCGGAGTGACGGTCGTTCGAAGAGCATCGCGACGGTCGTCCTGACCAGCGCGGGACGTGCGTGGCGGCGGTCGTGCGTGTATTCGGCCTTGAGATTGCTCGCGGTCGCGAAGACTCGCCGAACTTCATCCGGTTCAAGGTCAGCGGCGCTGACGAAGTCCCGACCACGAAGGCTGCCGGGGGCGGCGACGAAAGGAGGCCTGCTGGTGGGCACGGCGTCCCCGTCCGCCAATCAGCGCTTGGTGTACTGCGGCGCCTTGCGGGCTCGCTTCAGGCCGAACTTCTTGCGCTCCTTCATCCGCGGATCGCGGGTCAGGAGACCTGCCTGTCGCAGGGACAGGCGATAGTCGGGTTCGAGCTGCAGGAGCGCTCGGGCAATGCCGTGGCGAATGGCGCCGGCCTGGCCGGTCACGCCACCACCCTCGACCTTGATCAGGGCGTTGTAGCGGCCGTCGGTGTTGGTGACGTGGAACGGCATCCGGACGTCGCTCTCGTCGATCGCGTTGCCGAAGTGCTCGACCAGCGAACGACCGTTCACGACGATCTCGCCCTCACCGGGCATCAGGCGTACGCGGGCAACGGCAGTCTTGCGTCGACCGGTCCCGGAATTGAAGAGCGTGGGTGTAGCCATGGTTGGATCCTCCGTCAGGCGAGCGGCTCAGGCCGCTGAGCCTGATGCGGGTGTTCCGATCCGGCATAGATCTTGAGTTTGCGGAGCTGCTGAGCTCCGAGTCGGTTGTGCGGCATCATGCCCTTGATCGCGCGCCGGATGACTTCCTCGGGTCGACGGTCCAGCAGGTGTCCGAGCGACTCTTCCTTGAACCCACCTGGAAAGCCGCTGTGACGGGCGTAGGTCTTGCTGGTCATCTTGTCCCGGCTCACCGACACCTTCGAAGCATTCAGGATGATCACGTGATCGCCAGTGTCCAGGTGGGCCGTGTAGGTCGGCTTGTTCTTCCCGGACAGGACGCGCGCAACCTGAGTGGCGATGCGACCCAGCGTCTGATCGGTCGCATCTACGACAAACCAGCGTCGCTCGATCTCGCTTTCCCGGGCCGTGTAGGTCTTGGCGTTCATCGTTCCTCGTGTTCTCCGCTCGTTCGCCTCGACGTCCGTCCCATGACGACGCGTCGAAGGCTCAGTCCCCTGGCCGGGGCTGCAACCCCTCCAAAGGCCGGTCGACGATCGGCGAGTGCCGCCGCGACCGCAGTTTCTTCAATTGTCCCCCTCCCGACGCCGAGAAGGGCGGCGACCATGCGCCGGACCATCCCACGAAGGAAGGCATCGGCGCGGACGTCGATCGTCACCTGGTGCCCATCCCGCCTCACCCGAACGTCATGAACGTTCCGGATCGGCTGCGGATCGGCTCCCCCAAAGGCACTGTAGTCGCGTCGGCCGACGAAGGCCCCTGCGGCTCGAGCCATGGCGTCCGTGTCCAGTCGGGTCCGCACCCAGAGTGCTGTGCGCTCTCGAAGCGGGCTGCGCGGTCCGTTCCAGACGGTGTAGCGGTACTCCCGGTACCGCGCCGCGTAGCGGGGGTGAAAGCCCCTGGCTGCCCGTCGAAGGTCGCGGATCGCGACATCCGGCGGAAGCAGGCCGTTGAGAGCCTTACCGAGGGCCGTTGCATCGAGCCTGCCGGAGTAGGTGAAGGCAATCACCTGACCCTCGGCGTGAACTCCTGCGTCGGTCCTTCCGGCGCCATCTACGGGTTGTCTGACGCCACCGCTGAGGTGGGCCAGCGCCGCTTCGAGCGCCCCCTGGACTGTCCGTTTCCCAGGTTGGAACTGGAAACCGGAGAATTCCGTGCCGTCATATTCAACCCGTGCCCGAAAGCGCACGGGGGCTCCCTCTCGGGAGCCAGCATCAACGCCCCTGCGGGCGCTCATGGTTGCTCAGACCAACTCGATCTGAACGATCTCGGCGGCATCGCCGGCCCGCTGGCCGATCTTCACGATCCGGGTGAACCCGGACGTCCGATCGGCATACTTGGGAGCGATCTCGTCGAACAATTTGGTGATGACGAGCGGCTCGTTCGGGAAGGCAGACGTGACCGTTCGCCGAGCCGCGAGATCGCCTCGCTTCGCCAGCGTGATCATGTGCTCCACCCGGCCCTGGACTTCCTTGGCCTTGGCCTCGGTTGTCTTGACCCGCTCGTAGCGCAGGATCGAAACCGTCAGGTTCTTGAACAGGGCCATCCGCGGCCCGGTCTTCCGGCTGAGCTTGCGACCATCGATTCGGTGCGCCATCTCAGGCGTCCTCACCCTCGAACGGTGCGTCGGCGTCGTCGCCGTCGGCGTCTTCGTCGAAGCTGCTCGGCTCGCTCTCGGGGAGGATGAAGCCCCGCATCGTGAGGCGCTCCTTCATTTCGTCGAGGGACTTCTTGCCGAAGTTCCGCATCCGGAGCAGGTCGTCGTCCTTGAGCTGCAGGAGCTGGCCGACCTTGACGATGTTGTTGCGCTTGAGGGAGTTGTACGCCCGCATCGGCAGGTCGAGCTCCTCGATCGGCATGTCGAGCATGTTCGGAGGCAGCTGCGGAACGCCGGCAACGGCTCGGTCGTCGTGCAGGGGCGCCTGGCCGATGGTCACGAACGGGCGGAACTGGTCCATCAGCATCTGCGCGGAGCGGCTGAGGGCCTCCTCCGGGCTGAGGCTGCCGTCAGTCTCGATCTCGATCGTCAGCTTGTCGAAGTTGGTCACCTGACCGACCCGCATGCTCTCGACCCAGTAGTTGACCTTGCGAACCGGAGCGAAGATCGCGTCGACCGCGATCACGCCGATCGGCAGCGCTTCGGCCCGCTCGGCACCGAGGTAGCCGACGCCACGCTCGACGGTGAGATCCATCTCGATCGTCACATCGTCCGCGTCGAGGGTCATCAGGACGAGTTCCGGATTGACGATCTCGATGTCGGCAGATTCGATGAGATCGGCAGCCAGGACCGGACCGGCGCCGCTCTTGCTCAGGCGGAGCTGGATCGGGTGGAGCGCGAAGCTCTTCAGGCGGAGCTTCTTGACGTTGAGGACGATCTGGGTGACGTCTTCCTTGACGCCCGGGATCGTCGAGAACTCCTGGTAGACGTCCCGGATCTGGATGGACGTCACTGCCGCGCCCTCGAGGGACGACAGGAGCACGCGCCGAAGCGCGTTTCCGAGGGTGACGCCATAGCCAGCCTGCAGAGGACCGGCCTCGTACTTGCCGTACGTGCCAACCTCTTCGATGGGCTCGATCTGCGGGCTCTCGACTTCAATCATGAGTTGGGATTACCTCGAGTAGAACTCGACCACAAGCTGCTCGTTGAGATCGAGCGGCATCTGGTCGCGTCGGGGAAGGCTCAGGACACTGCCTGCAAGACGGGCGGGCTCAAGGCCAAGCCATTCCGGCGCCTGATGCGACCGAAGGGTTTCCTTGGCGTTCTTGAATGGCTCGAGCGACCGGCGGGATTCGCGGACCTCGATCCGGTCACCGGCCTTGGTCACGAACGAGGGGATGTCGGTCGGGATGCCGTTGACGGTGAAGTGGCCGTGGGTGACGAGCTGACGTGCCTGGGCTCGCGACGCGGCAAAGCCGAGCCGGAAGACCACGTTGTCGAGGCGCGTCTCCAGGCAGCGGAGCAGGTTTTCGCCGGTGACGCCGTCCTGATGCTCCGCAACCACGAAGTAGTTGTGGAACTGGCGCTCGAGGACGGAATAGACGCGGCGGACCTTCTGCTTCTCGCGAAGCTGGATCCCGAAGTCCCCCATCTTCCGACGCCGCACACCGTGCTGGCCGGGAGGGCTGGGGCGACGCTCAAACGCGCACTTCTTGGAATAGCAACGCGAGCCCTTCAGGAAGAGCTTGGCGCCCTCCCGACGGCACAGGCGGCATACGGCTTCGGTGTATCTGGCCATTCGTTCCTGTCTCCGCTCAGACCCGGCGCCGCTTGGGCGGCCGGCAACCGTTGTGCGGGATTGGCGTCACGTCAGTGATCGCGGTGACCTCGAGGCCCGCCGTCTGGAGCGACCGAACGGCCTGCTCTCGTCCGGCACCCGGACCCTTGACGTAGACCTCGACCTGGCGCATCCCGTGCTCCATCGCCTTGCGGGCGGCGATTTCGGCGGACATTGCGGCGGCGTACGGCGTGCTCTTGCGGGAGCCCTTGAAACCGGCAATGCCGGCAGAGCCCCAGCTGATCACAGCGCCGCTGAGGTCAGTGATCGTGATGATCGTGTTGTTGAAGGACGCGAGGACATGGACGTGCCCTTGGGGCACGTTCTTCTTCTCCCGGCGACGCTGCTTGACAGCCCGCTTCCGTTCAGCCATGCGTTCAGCAATCCCTCATTACTACTTGGTTACCTTGCGGCGCGCGCCGACCGTCTTCTTCGGTCCTCGGCGCTGCCGGGCATTGGTTTTGGTTCGCTGGCCCCGGACCGGCAGGTTGCGTCGATGACGCAGACCCCGGTATGAGCCAATCTCGATCAGTCGCTTGACGTTGAGCGCAACTTCGCGGCGCAGATCCCCTTCGACCTTGAAGCGTCGGTCGATGAGCTCGCGCAGGCGATTGACCTGCTCCTCGGTCAGATCCCGAACTCGGGTGTCACCGTTGACGTTGGTCTGCGTCAGGATCTTCTGCGCGGTGGGCAGCCCGATCCCGAAGATGTAGGTGAGCGCGACTTCAACGCGCTTCTCGCGCGGGATGTCGATACCAGCAATTCGTGCCATTGGTCTGCCTACCCCTGCCGTTGCTTGTGCTTCGGGTTGGTGCAGATGACCATCACGGTTCCATGGCGGCGAATCACCTTGCAGTTGTCGCAGCGCGCCTTGATGGAGGCTCTGACTTTCAACGGATCCTCGGTTGTGGAGGCTGCACGGCAGCCCGGGCGGAATTGGTTATCTCAGCCGGTACGTGATGCGGCCACGCGTCAGGTCGTACGGGGAGAGTTCGACCCGAACACGGTCCCCAGGCAGAATTCGAATGAAGTTCATTCGAAGCTTCCCGGAAATGTGGGCCAACACCCGATGTCCGTTCTCAAGTTCAATAGCGAACATGGTGTTTGGGAGCGGCTCAAGAACCGTACCCTCTACTTCGATCGCGTCTCGCTTGGCCACGGGCGGGGTTGTGTCCCTTTCTCACGACGAGTGCCGGCCCGGCGGGCCGACACACGAAAGTGCAGCATATCAGAAACTGGACTGACCGGGCAACCCCGGTTCAGACGGTCGTCAGGATCTCTGGACCCTGGTCCGTAATCGCGATGGTGTGCTCGAAATGGGCCGCGAGAGAACCGTCAGCGGTCACGACCGTCCAGTGGTCGGCCATCACTTCGACGTCGTCTCCGCCCAGGGTGAACATCGGCTCGATGGCAAGGCACATCCCGACCTGGAGCTCCATGCCTCGATAGCCGGTTCGGTAGTTCGGGATCTGGGGGTCCTGGTGCATCTCCGTGCCGATCCCGTGGCCGACGAACTGGCGGACGATCCCGTAGCCCGCCTTGCGGCCCACATCCTCGACCGCCGCCGAGATATCACCGACGCGCGCGCCGGGGACGGCGGCGGCGATGCCGGCCATCATGGCCAGTCTGGTGGCGGCGACGAGGTCCTGAACCTCGGTTGTGGCCTCCCCCACGATGAACGTCCGAGCCGCATCACCGTGCCAGCCATCGAGGATGGCCCCCACGTCGATGGACACGATCTGACCTTCACGAACCAGACGGTCGCCCGGGATCCCGTGCACCACCTCGGCATCGAGGGAGATGCACGTACTTGCGGGAAAGGCATTCGGGCCACGCCCGTATTTGCCCCCACCGAGGTAGCCCTTGAAGGACGGGATGGCACCGGCTGCCCGAATGTGCTGCTCGGCAAGCCGATCCAGATGGCCCGTGGACACGCCCGGCTTCAGTTCCGATTCAACGAGCGCCAGGACCTCGGCGACAACGCGCCCGGCCCGCCGCATCTTGTCGACCTCGCGCTGTGACTTGCGGGACACCATGGCCGGTCAGACCAGGCCGGCAGGGGCCGGATCGAGGTCGCCGAAACCAAGGGCCGCGAGGAGACCGGCGGCGACGTCACGGATCGGCCTCCGGCCATCCACGATCCGGAGGGCGGACGTGTGTCGGTAGTGGGTCTCGACATCGGAAAGGTCGTCGAGCGTACCGCTCAGCCGAGCCCGGATCGTTTCCGGGGTGTCATCGGCGCGCTGGATGAGGGCCGACCCGTCCACATCGCAGATGCCCGTGACTCGCGGCGGATTGAGGGTGACGTGGAACACGTGGCCGGCAGCGTCGCAGACCCGTCGGCCCGACAGGCGTTCGACGAGGTCCTCCGGGGGCACGTCGATGAGCAAGGCCGCGCTGACGCCAGTGCCCAGATCGCCGAGGAACTCGTCAAGGGCGGCAGCCTGGACGGCCGTGCGCGGAAAGCCATCGAGGATCGCACCGTCGGCGGCATCCGGCAGTTGCAACCGCTCCTCGAGCATCCGGATCGTCACGTCGTCGGGCACCAGCTGTCCAGCGTCGATATAGCCCTTGGCCTCCAGGCCCACCGGCGTCGCGGCCCGGATGGCGGCCCGAAAGAGATCGCCGGTCGCGATGTGCGGGATCCCCAGGCGGTCTCGAAGGAGGGCCGCCTGCGTGCCTTTCCCGGCGCCGGGGGCGCCGAGAAGCACGACGATGATCACCGGATGAAGCCCTCGTAGTTACGCATCATCAGCTGCGCCTCGATCTGCTTCATCGTCTCCACGACGACCGAGACGACGATCAGGAGCCCGGTGCCGCCGAGGGCGAAGCCTTGCAGGGACGGGTCGAGGACGCCGGCCAGGACCGGCGCCACGGCCACGGTCCCGAGGAACAGCGCACCGGCGATCGTGATCCGGGACACGACGCGAGCGAGGTAATCCTGCGTCGGGCGGCCCGGTCGAATGCCGGGAATGAACCCGCCATTCTTCCGAAGTTGTTCGGCAGTCTCGTCCGGCTTGAACGTGAACGCGGTGTAGAAGTACGTGAACCCGATGGTCAGCAAGAAGTACATGAGCGCGTACTGGGGCGAAGTGGACGACAGGAAGTTGGCGATTGCGGTCGCCACGTCCTTGACCCCCTGCACCGTCGAGTACGAGAAGTAGAGGGCCAGCTGGGCCGGGAACTGGAGGATCGAGACGGCAAAGATGATCGGGATCACGCCGGCGAGATTGACCCGCAGCGGCAGGAACGTCTGGCCACCCTGATACATGCGGCGACCACGCACGCGAGACGCATATTGCACCGGAATGCGGCGCTGGCCCTCCTGGATGTAGATGATCACCGCGACGGCGACCACGGCGAGCAGCGCGAACAGGACGATGTCGCGGATCTGGTTACCGCTGCCCAGCAAGCCGGACACGGCCGCGGGCGCGCGACTCACGATGCCGGCAAAGATGATGAAGCTGATGCCGTTGCCGATCCCCTTCTCGGTGATGAGCTCGCCGAGCCACATGAGGACCACGGCGCCGGCAACCATCGAGACCATCTGGACCCACGACATCGCGTTGCCCAGTCCGAAGCCGCCGAGGATGATCCCGGAGGCGTTGAGGGCGGACAGGATGCCGAAGGCCTGCAGGAAGGCCATGGGAATGGTCAGGTAGCGGGTGTACTGATTCAGCTTCTGGCGGCCGTACTCCCCTTCCCGGCTGAGGGCCTGAAGGGACGGGATGACGCCCTGCATCAACTGCATGATGATCGACGCGTTGATGTACGGGTTCATCGCAAGCCCGACGACCGACAGTTGGGATAGCCCGCCGCCGGCAAACAGGTCAATGATTCCGAAGGCCGTGTTCTTCTCGAAGAAGGCGGCGAGCGCCGTTCGATCCACCCCTGGCAGGGGCACCTGGGCAAGCAGGCGATAGACGATCAGGATCCCGAGGACGAACAGCAGACGGCGCCGGATGTCCGGCGCCCGGAAGGCGTTGAGCAGGGACTCAAACACGGTCAGGCGTCCGTCGAGTCGCTCGCCAGGTCGTCGTCCGCGGCAGCCTCGGCCACGTCCGTCTCGGTCGCAGCGGCCGAGATCGGCTCGACCGGCGACTCGTCGGCAGGTGCCTCGTCGGTCACTGCGGGTGCGACCGCCGCCGCCTTTGCCGCCGGCTTCTTCGCTCGGGGCTTGGCTTCGGGCTTGGCTTCCGGCGCTGCAACCTCGGCCACGTCGGCCACGTCGGTCACGCCGAGCGCCTGCAATGGGCGGGTTGGAACCTCGAGCAGCGACACCGTGCCGCCGGCGGCTTCGATCTTGGCTCGCGCCGAAGCGCTGACCGCGTCCGCGACGAGGAAGATAGCAACCGAGAGGTCGCCGTGACCGAGGACCTTCATCGGCTTGTTGAGGTTGCGTACGAGGCCGGCTGCGCGGAGGATCTCCTGATTGACGGTGATCGGCGCCGCTTCAGCCTTGGACTTCTTGGCGCCAGGCATGTCGCCGGGCTCCAGGATCCCCGTCTCGATGAGGTGCGTGATCCCGCCGACGTTCACGATCTCGTATTCGATCTTGAACGGGTTGCGGAAGCCGCGCAGCTTCGGGATCCGGACGTGGAGCGGCGTCTGGCCGCCTTCAAACCACGCCGGGATCTTGCCGCCGGCTCGAGCCTTCTGGCCCTTGGTGCCGCGACCGGCCGTCTTGCCCTTGCCGGCTGCGATACCGCGCCCGACACGCGTTTTCTTCTTGTGCGAACCCGGCGCTGGCCGGAGATCGTGGAGTTTCATGCCTTCTCCTCGACGTCGCCGGTGCGGGCGACGCTGCCGTTCGAAGCGACCTCATCAACGGTCACGAGGAACCGGACCTGGCGGGCCATCCCTCGGGTCGCTTCGTTATCCACGACCTCGACGCTGCTGCCGATCCCATGGAGACCGAGCGCCTTGATGGTGGCGCGATTGCGGGCGATGTGCCCGATCGTGCTCTTGATCTGGGTGATCTTCAGACTACCGGCCACGATTGACCTCCCCGGCGGGCTGCCCGGCGATCCGGCTTCGGAGGACCACGCCGCGTCGGGCGCCGAGCTCTTCGGCTGAGTGCAGGCTCCGGAGAGCCTCCATCGTCGCCCGCGTGACATTGACGGGGTTGGTCGAGCCATGGACCTTCGACAGGATGTCCCGGATGCCGGCCGACTCGACGACGGCGCGAACCGAGCCACCGGCGATGACGCCCGTGCCCTGTGACGCCGGCTTGAGCAGCACGCTGCTCGCCCCGAACTCAACACGAACTTCGTGCGGAATGGTCGTCCCGACCATCGGGATCTTGATCAGATTCTTCTTGGCATCCTCGACGCCCTTGCGGATCGACTCCGGGACCTCGCCGGCCTTGCCCAGCCCGACACCAACGTGCCCGGCGCCGTCACCGACGACGATGACCGCGCTGAAACTGAAGCGTCGGCCGCCCTTGACGACCTTGGCTACTCGGTTGATCTGGACGACGCGCTCTTCGAGCGCCAGCTTGTTCGGGTCGATTCGTGCCACGTCAGCTCCTTAGAAGTCGAGTCCGGCCTCGCGGGCCGCTTCGGCGAGCGATTTGACGCGCCCGTGATATCGATAGCCGCCTCGGTCGAAGACGACACGCTCGACACCGGCCGTCTTCGCCCGGTTGGCGAGGATGCGACCGACGACGGCGGCGTCCTGCGACTTGTTCCCCTTGCCGGTGCGCAGCTCCTGCTCGAGGGACGAGGCAGCGGCGAGTGTCGTGCCCGATGTGTCATCGATGACCTGGGCGTAGATGTGGTTGAGGCTGCGGAAGACCGCGAGGCGCGGCCGCGCCGGACCCCCCTCCAGATGGAGGCGGATCCGCTCATGGCGCTTTTGTCGTGCGGCGCCGCGGCTGGCGACCTGAGTCATACCTATCGTCCTCTGATGTCTACTTCTTGCCGCCGACCTTGCCGGCCTTGCCGGCCTTGCGGCGGATCACCTCGCCGGCGTAGCGCACGCCCTTGCCCTTGTAGGGCTCCGGCTTGCGGCTGGCGCGGACCTTGGCCGCCACCTGCCCGACGAGTTCCTTGTCGATGCCCACCACGGCGAGCTTCGTTGGTGTTTCGAGCTCGAAGCTGACGCCTTCCGGCGGATCGATCTCGACGAGATGGCTGTATCCGAGGCTGAGCTGGAGCTTGCGCCCAACCAGCACCGCACGATAGCCGACACCAGTGATCTCGAGGCCCTTGCGGTACCCCGTGGTCACGCCGACGACCATGTTGTTGACCAGCGTTCGGGTCAGGCCGTGAAGCTGCTTGTGGGTCTTCTGCTCGGTCGGTCGGGAGACCAGGATCGTCCCATCCCCCCGGCTGATGAGCATGTCCGCGTGCAGCGCTCGATGGAGCGTGCCCTTCGGGCCATTCACCGTGACGCTCTGGCCGTCGATGACGACATCGACACCGGACGGCACGGGTACTGGAAGGCGACCAATTCGTGACATGTTCTCGCCTACCAGACGTACGCGAGGACTTCGCCGCCGAGCTCGGCCTTGCGGGCCTGCGCGCCGGTCATGATCCCCTGGCTGGTACTGACGATGACGATGCCGAGCCCACCCAGCACGCGCGGGATGTCGGTCTTGCCCGCGTAGACACGCAGGCCGGGCTTGCTGATGCGCTTCAGCCCGGAAACGACCGGCACCTTGCCGTCCACGTAGCGCAGGGTCATCTTGATGACCGTGCCGGGGCCCGCCTGCTCCTCGGTCCAATCGGCAATGAAGCCCTCGGACTTGAGGATGCGCGCGATCTCCCGCTTCGTGCGCGACGCCGGGACGGCCACGTCAACGTGACGTGCCCGCGACGCATTGCGCACGCGAGTGAGCATGTCGGCGATTGGATCAGAGATGTTCATCGGCTTCCTACCAGCTCGACTTCGTTACGCCCGGAAGCTCGCCCACCAGGGCACGCTCGCGGAAGCAGATCCGGCACAGGGCGAAGCGCCGCATGAAGGCCCGTGGGCGTCCGCACACCGTGCACCGGTGGTACCCGCGAACCGGGAACTTCGGCGTTCGCTTTGCCTTTGCGATCATTGATTTCTTAGCCATGGTCTCCTCCCCGCCTACGAGGCAAACGGCATGCCGAGCAGTTCCAGCAGACGCCGGGACTCCTCGTCGGTCTTTGCCGTCGTCACGATCGTGATCTCCAGCCCTCGGAGACGGTCAACCTTGTCGTAATCGACCTCGGGGAACGCGATCTGTTCCTTCAGGCCGATCGTGTAATTTCCGCGTCCATCGAATGAACGTCCCGGGATCCCCCGGAAGTCGCGGATGCGGGGCAGAGCCAGGAGCGAGAACCGCTCGAGGAAGTCCCACATGCGCTGGCCGCGAAGCGTGACCTTGAGACCGATCGGGTTACCCGTCCGAACGCGGAACTGGGCGATTGACTTCTTGGCGCGGGTCACGATCGGCTTCTGGCCGGTGATCTGCGCCAGGTCCTTGGATGCGGCGTCGACGGCCTTGGCATTGGTCAATGCCTCGCCCAGTCCGATGTTGACGACGATTTTCTCGAGCCGCGGCACCTGCATCGGATTGGTGTATTCGAACTGCTTCTGCAGCCCGGGCACGGCGTCCGCCAGGTAGCGGTCCTTCAGGTTGCTGGCAATCATGCCGTCACCTCCAGGGCCTTGCCGCAGTGGGCGCAGGTACGGACACGATGTCCGTCCTCGAGTGTTGCGTGCCCGATCCGTGTCGGCAGATCGCAGCTCGGGCAGACGACCTGGACCTTCGACACGTCGAGGGGCATGGCGATCTCGAGGATTCCGCCCTGCTGAACCTTCGGCACCCGGTCGGTACGACCGGCGCTCTGGCGCGGCTTCGTGTGACGCTTGGCAATGTTCAGGCCCTCGACCACGACGGCAGTGCCGCTCGTGTTCGTTCCACGCCGGAACGGAACCCGCAGTGCCGATGCGCTCGCGGTGCGCCGGATGACCTTCTCGACCTTGCCGCGCTTGCCGGCATCCTTGCCGGCAAGGACGACGACCGTGTCGCCGCGCCGGATCTCGGGTACCCGGGTCGGGTGGCCGTGAACGTATTCGCGAACCATCACAGCACCTCCGGGGCAAGTGAGACGATCTTCATGTAGTTGCGATCGCGAAGTTCGCGCGCAACCGGCCCGAAGATGCGGGTCCCGCGGGGATTGCCCTGGTTGTTGATGAGCACGGCAGCGTTCTCATCGAACCGGATGTAGCTGCCGTCGGGCCGGCCGTATTCCTTGGCAGTCCGCACGATGACGGCGCGAACCACGTCGCCCTTCTTGACGGCGGCGTTCGGGATAGCCTGCTTGACGCTCGCGATGATCACATCGCCGACGCCGGCGGTCGTCTTCAGGGAGCGACCCATGACCCGGATGCACTGAATGGTTCGCGCACCCGTGTTGTCAGCGACCTTGAGGCGGGATTCTGGCTGGATCACGCGCCCTCCTCGGTCGGTTCGACCGCGTCAGCGACGTCGCTGACCGCCATATCGGCGGCCTCGACTGCTGCCGCTTCGGCTTCGGCGTGGGCTCGATCGCGTCCGGGATGCGCGGAGCCGTGGATGGCCTCGCTGACCGCGGCCTCTTCACCGACCATGTCGGCCACGGAGCCGTGGTCTCCGGCCCGCTGGACGACCCGAATGAGTCGCCAACGCTTGGTCGCCGACAGGGGCCGGGATTCCTCGATGAGGACGGTATCCCCGACGCGGGCGTCGTTCGTCTCGTCATGGGCCTTGAACTTCGTCGACAGCCGAATGACGCGCTTGTACAGCCGGTGCTTGGTCAGCCGCTCGACGGACACGACGATCGTCTTGTCCATCTTGTCGCTGACGACGCGACCCGTCTTCGTCTTGCGCTGGCCCGTTTCGGGCACGGTGGATGCATTCATCGTGGAATTCCTTACGCCGACTTGCGGACGGCAGATGCCGTCTGCGGGGTGAGCCGCTCGCGCTGGACCGTCATGATCCGGGCGATCCGGCGTCGGGTCTGCGGGATGGTGCTCGTGTCATTGAGCTGACGGGTGGACAGGGCGAACCGGGCGCTCCAGAGATCCTGCTTGGCGTCCCGGAGGGCTTGCTCGAGCTCGGTATCGGACAGCTCGCGGACCTTGCCGATGTCAGTCATCGGTTCCCTCCGTCACAGCGGCCTCCTTGATCACGATTCGCGTCTGGACCGGGAGCTTGTGGCTCGCAAGGCGCATGGCCTCGGTCGCCTCTTCGCGACCGACGCCGGCCATCTCGAACAGGATTCGGCCGGGCTTGACGACCGCGACCCAATGGTCGGGCGCGCCCTTGCCGGAGCCCATACGGGTTTCCGCCGGCTTCTTGGTGACTGGCTTGTCCGGGAAGACCCGGATCCAGATCTTGCCGCCACGCTTGACGGATCGGGTCATCGCGCGTCGAGCTGCCTCGATCTGGCGGCTGGTGATCCACGCTGGTTCCAGCGTAGCCAGCCCGTATTCGCCGAAGGCGACGTAGTGGCCACCCTTGGCCTGTCCGGACATGCGGCCACGCATCACCTTGCGATGCTTGACGCGCTTGGGGAGCAGCATCGGCTAGACCCCCTGCCCGACGGTGACCGGCGGCGTGACAGCCTGGCGCTCCGGGGCAAAGTCGCCACGGTAGATCCAGACCTTGACCCCGATGCGGCCGTACGTTGTATGCGCGTGCACCTGGCCATAGCTGATGTCGGCGCGCAGCGTACCGAGCGGGATGCGGCCTTCCTTGTCCCATTCGCGTCGACCCATCTCCGCGCCGCCGAGGCGACCCGAGACCATGATCTTGACGCCCTTGGCACCGGCCTTCATCGATCGCTGGATCGACTGCTTGATCGCCTTCTTGAAGGCAATGCGGCGGCTCAGCTGCTGGCTGATGTTCATCGCGACGAGGTACGCGTCCAGCTCTGGCTGGCGGATCTCCTTGATCTCCAGCTTGACCTTGCGCTTCGTCAGCGCTCCGATCTGCTGGCGGAGGATCTCGACGTTCTGCCCGCCCTTGCCGATCACGATGCCAGGCTTGGCGGTATGCACGGTGACCGTGACCTGCCCGAAGTTCCGCTCGATCTCGAGGCCGCTGACGCTCGCATTCGCGAGACGCGCGCTCACCAGCTTGCGGATCGTGATGTCCTCCTGCAGGAGGGTCGTGTATTCCTTGTCGTGGAACCACTTCGCGGTCCACGTGCGTGTCACCCCGAGGCGGAAGCCATATGGGTGGACCTTATGTCCCATCTGTCAGGCCTCCCGAGTTCCGACGGTCACGGTGATGTGCGTCTGTGGCTTGTGGATCGGGAACGCCCGACCCTGGGCTCGCGGCCGCCAGCGCTTGATGGCTGGTCCCTCGTCTGCTCGCGCATCGAGGACGAACAGCTCGTCAGCGGCCATGTTGAGGTTGTTCTCGGCGTTCGCCGTCGCGCTCTTGAGCACGCGGGCGATGTTCTTGGCAGCGTGCTGCGGCATGAAGCGCAGCGCGGCGGCAGCCTCCTCCACGGGACGACCCTTGATGGCCTGGGTGACCAGGCGGGCCTTCCGGGTGGAGCCTCGGAGGTACTTGGCAGTGGCGGAAACACGCACGGTGGGCCGCTCCTACTTCGGGCTCGCCGACCGATCGGTGTGCTTGCCATGCCCGCGGTACGTGCGGGTGGGGGCAAACTCACCGAAGCGGTGGCCAACCATGTTCTCGGTCACGTAGACCGGGACGTGCTTGCGGCCGTTGTAGACAGCGACCGTGTGGCCGATGAACGTCGGGAAGATGACGGACGCGCGGGACCAGGTCTTGACGACCTTCTTCTCGCTGCGTCGGTTCATCTCCTCGATGCGGCCGAGGAGGCGGGCCTCGATGAAGGGGCCCTTCTTGATGGAACGGGACATGGTGTTTCTGCCTCCCCGCTACTTGCGGTGCCGCGAGCGGACGATGAGTCGTGACGTGGTCTTGCCACGTCGGGTGCGGTAGCCCATCGCCGGCTTGCCCCATGGGGTCTTGGGCGGCATCCCCGTTGGGGACTTGCCCTCACCACCACCGTGGGGATGGTCGCGCGGGTTCATGACGACGCCTCGGACTTCCGGACGCTGGCCCATGTGGCGGGCACGGCCGGCCTTTCCGAGGTTCTGGTTCTCGTGTTCGATGTTGCCGACCTGGCCAACGGTTGCCATGCACAGCATGGGCACCCGTCGAACCTCACCGGACGGCAGGCGGACCTGGGCGAGCGCGCCCTCCTTGGCCAGCAACTGCGCCGAGACACCGGCGGACCGAACGATCTGCCCGCCCTTGCCCGGAACGAGTTCGATGTTATGGATGGTTGTCCCGAGCGGGATGTTCGCAATCGGGAGGGCGTTGCCGACGCGTGCTTCCGCGTCACGACCGGAGACGACGACATCGCCGACCTTCATACCGTGCGGCAGGAGCATGTAGCGCTTTTCGCCGTCGCGGTAGTGGAGCAGGCCGATCCGCGCCGACCGGTTCGGGTCATATTCGACCGTAGCGATTCGGGCGGGGACGCCGAACTTGTCCCGCTTGAAGTCGATTCGTCGGTAGTGGGTCTTCTCGCCGCCGCCGCGATGGCGCACGGTCAGACGACCCGCATTGTTCCGCCCGGAACCCCGGATCTGGGGCTCGAGGAGCGGCTTATGAGGCTTGTCGGTCGTGATTTCCTCGAACGTCGAGCGCGTCATCTGACGCATGCCCGGTGAGGTTGCCTTGTAACTGCGAAGTGGCATGCCTACACCCCTTCGAAGAACTGGATCTTCTGGCCGGGAGCCAGGGTCACGATGGCCTTGCGCCACCCGGAGATCCGCCCGGTCGTTCGACCGCGGCGCGTCCCGGTGACCTTCGTCTGAGGCTGCTTCGTCACGACGTTCACGGCCACGACGGTGACCTTGTCCGACTTGTAAAGCTCCTCGATCGCGGCCTTGATCTGGATCTTGTTGGCATTCTTGTGCACCGCGAAGGTGTACTTGCCACGGGTCGATTCATCGATCGACTTCTCGCTGATGACCGGACGGAGAATGATCTCCGGAGCGGTGAGTGCGCTCACAGGTACACCTCCTCCATGCGGGCGAGGGCCGGCTGCTCGATCACGATCGTGTCGGCCTTGATCAGGTCGACGACGTTCAGCGAGTCGGCCAGGATGACCTCGACCGTCGGCAGGTTGCGGGCCGACAGCTTGAGCTGCTCGTCCGCTCCCGGGGCGACGATCAGGACCCGACCGGTCGCGTTCAGCGCGGCGAGGATACCCACGAAGTCCTGTGTCTTGATGCGCTCGAGCATGAAGGCGTCGACGACGCGAATCGCCTCGTCGCCCAGCTTGGCGGTCAGCGCTCCACGAAGCGCCAGTCGACGCATCTTCTTCGGCAGGCGCTGTTCGTACGAGCGCGGGTGCGGGCCGAACACGACGCCACCGCCACGGAAGTGCGGGGCCGACTTGGTGCCCTGGCGCGCTCGGCCAGTGCCCTTCTGGCGGTACGGCTTGGCGCCGCCACCGCGGACCTCGCCTCGGGTCTTGGTGTCGTGCGTGCCGATCCGTCGGGCGGCCAGCTGGGCCGTCACGACCTGGTGCAGCACGGCCAGGTTGACCGGGGCATCGAAGAGCTCGTCATTGAGCTCGACGCTGCCGATCGTCGCGCCGGTTCGGTCGTACAGAGTGGTCTGGGTCATTGCTCAGGCCTTCTTCACAAGGATCAGGCTGCCGCGGGATCCGGGCAGGGTGCCCTTGATCAGGAGCAGCTGGCGATCGGCGTCCGCCTGGACGACCTTCACCTTCTTGGTCGTGACTTGCTCATCGCCCATGTGGCCGGCCATCTTCAGGCCCCGGTAGACGCGTCCGGGCGTCGTGCCAGGTCCGATGGAGCCCGGGGCTCGATGATGATCGGAGCCGTGGGTCTTGGGACCGCGCGAGAAGTGATGGCGCTTGATGTGGCCCGCGAAGCCTTTGCCCTTCGAGACGCCCGTCACATCGACGAGGTCACCGGCGGCGAAGAGATCCGTGATCCCGATCGTCTGCCCGACTTCGTAGCCCGACAGGTCGTCCATCCGGAACTCGCGGATCGTGCCGAGACTCGGCAGGCCCTTGAGCTGTCCGAGCTCGGGCTTGGTGAGCTTCTTCTTTTCCTCGGTCCCGAGCTGCACGGCAGCGTAGCCGTCCCGGTCCTCGGTGCGGAGGCGGGTCACCGTGTTCGGGGTGACCTTGATCACGGATACCGCGACCATGGTGCCGTCGGCTTCGAAGACCTGGGTCATGCCGACCTTGCGGCCAATCAGTCCGATGCTCATCGCTCGCCGCTCCGGCCCGTCGCCGCGTTGGCTTCTGCGCGCGTTCGCTCACGCACGTCTGAAGTGCGCTCGCTCGCGTGCTCGGCGCCGTCTTGCGCCGGGCGCATATCGGCGGCGATGAGGGTCATGAAGGGATTCATCACATCTTGATCTCGATGTCGACGCCAGCCGGAAGGCTGAGTCGCATCAGGGCGTCAACCGTTTTCGATGAGGGGTCGATGATGTCGACGAGCCGCTTGTGGGTGCGGATCTCGAACTGCTCTCGACTGTCCTTGTCGATGAACGGTGAACGCAGGACCGTGAACTTTTCGATACGCGTGGGCAGCGGCACCGGGCCGATGATGTCGGCCCCAGTGCGCTGGGCGGTCTCGACGATCTGGGCCGCCGACTGATCCAGCAGTCGGTGGTCGTACGCCTTGAGACGGATGCGGATGCGCTGCTTTGCCATCAGTTACTCGGTGATGCTCGTGATCGCGCCGGCACCGACGGTCCGACCACCCTCGCGGATGGCGAAACGCTGGCCGGTCTCGAGCGCGATCGGGGTGATGAGCTCGACGCTCATCTCGACGTTGTCGCCGGGCA
>JANMNF010000132.1:0-17313 GCA_031373765.1 Chloroflexota bacterium | reverse complement strand
GCGGCGCGGGTCCTGGCCGAGAACGCGCGCGGTCCCTTCGTCCGGGACGCGGTAGCCCTCGAGCATTTCTACGAGTGTCGTCTTGCCCACGCCGTTCGGGCCGAGCAGTGCGACGAGTTGCCCAGGCGCGACCGTCAGCCGTATCCCGTCGAGCACGGTCCGCGACTCGTACCGCTTCACGACGTCCGTCAGCTCGAAGGCCGCGACCGAAGAGGCAGCGGTCACGGGCTCGGATTGGTCGCCGGTCCGGCGATCTCCGCATAGAGGCGATCGAAGTCGGCGGGCGTCAACTGTCCGACCTGGATGCCTCGTAGGACACCGTCCCGATCGATGAAGTAGGTCTGCGGACGCGCCACGGCTCGATAGGCGGTTCGGATGACTCCGTCCGGATCATCGATGGTCGGCCAGCTCGCTCCGTTGGCCGTGACGAAGTCCTGGGCCGGAGCCGGGGCATCGAACATCAGGACGCCGATGATCGCGAGGTCCTTCGGCGCGAAGCGTTCCAACTCGGACTTGAATAGCGCGAACTCGTCACGACAGGGAATGCAGGATGGCCCCCAGAAGTTGACGATCACCGGTCGCCCTCGCACGTCCGCCAGCGACAGGGCCTCGCCAGTCAGCGTCGTGCCCTTGAACGCCGGTGCGGGGTCCCCAACCGCAAGCCGCGCTGGGGGTTCCTTGTCATTCGTCGATGCCGGCCGCGTGACCAGCCCGATCCCGAGGATCACGCCGGCGGTCAGAACGGCGAGCGAAGTCGCGACCAGAGCTGGTCGCCGTCGTGGATCGATCCGGAACCCCGTGGCCAGCCCCTTACTTGACGGTGATCGTCCCGGTCATGGTCGGCACGGGGTGAATGGAACAGATGAACACGTAGCTGCCGGCCGCCAGCGCCTTGAACTGGTACATGACTGAGCCGCCGCCGTTGACCACTTCCTCGTCCGAGATGACCGTCGTACCGTCCGTGGCCCGGATGTCGATGTCATGGGTCACGCCAGGCGCGTCGTTGTTGGCGAAATCGATCGTGAATGGAGCATCCGCCTTGACCACGATCGCCTTGACGTCGAAGGCGATGTCCTTGGCCGCGATCTTGAAGGCACTCTCGGGCGGAGCTTCGGATTCGGACGGGCCTGGGCTGCCATTCGCCGTGCCGCCGGTGCCTGCGGCGCGCGGCGGCAGGATGCCCGTCTGGAACAGGACGGCGACCGCGAAGAGGACGATTCCGGTCTGGAGCAGGCGGCGCGGCCACGCGGGCGGTGGCGGGTTCTCGAGATGGCCGGTGGTGTCGGCCTCGACGGCCTTGTCGTACTCGGCACGCGCATCCGGCAGCCAGCCGACCAGGGTCACGACAAAGATGATCAGTCCCGCAGCCAGCAACCAGCCACCGAAGACGAGGCCGCCGAGGATGGCTGCTGTCCCGATGGCGCCAAGGATCGGCCGAAACGATGGGCCCGGCATATGGACGCCCGGCGGCGGACCGGCGTGAATGACGGCCGGGAGCATGCTGGACCCGAGACCCGCGGCAGTTGCATCGCTACGCGCTGCCCGATCGTACTCATGGATCGCCTCACGGCCCCAGTACAGGAGCGCGAGGACAAGGATCGCCAGCCCGACCCACAGCGCCGTACCACCGACCACGAGCCCCCAGAACAGGGCGCCCATGCCGAGCGCAGCGAATACAGGCGAGTACGAGGGCCCTGGCATGTGGATATCCGGCGGGGCGATCGGGGTGAACCGCGCCGGTGCGCGGCGGGCCGGACCGACGGTTGCGTATCGACGGATCGTCAGGGCGAAGAAGAGGGCCACGACCGCCAGCAGGGCGACCGGGATGAGCTTGATCAGCTCTCCCCATTCGGGCGTGACGACGCGGGAAAGCAGCTCGAGGATGGACTTCCAGAGCGCCTCCATCGACCAGGCGCCTCAGTCCCCGGACGAGCCGGCGATGAGGACGTACGCCATCAGTGACATGGCGATTCCGAGCGCGCCGAGCATCGTGACCCCGGCCCATTCGATGTGATAGCCGAGCGGGACCGCACCGAGTGCGTACAACGCACCGATGGCGATGAACGCGATGGCGATGATCGTGACGTTCCGGGGATGGCGGATCGGGTGCATGGCCTTCCTCGTGCTACAGGAAGTACAGGATCGAGAACAGGATGATCCAGACGACGTCGACGAAATGCCAGTACAGCGACGCGGCCTCGACGGCGTCGTGGTGGCGTGACGAGAACTGCCCGGTCAGGCCTCGGTAGAGCACCACGCCGAGCATGATCACGCCGCCGAAGACGTGGGCCCCGTGGAACCCGGTGAGCGTGAAATAGGTGGTCCCGAACGGACCCGAACCCATGGTCAGCCCGTCCGCGAACAACCAGCTGTAGTCGATGGCCTGCATGACCAGGAACAGGGTTCCGAGGATGAAGGTGGCAGCCATGTTGCGGATGAACCCGCGCCGGTCGTCCTTGCGGATCGCCCAGATGGCCATCTGAAGCGTGACCGAGCTGAGGATCAGGATGATCGTCGCGACGAGGATCAGCGAGAACGGATTGAGGATGTGGGCGAACTCGCTCGGTGGCCACTCCTTGACCCCGTTCGCACCGACGAAGTTTGCGCGGGTGCTGAAGTACGCGGCGAACAGCCCGGCGAAGAACATGACCTCGGAGCTGATGAACAGGAGCATCCCGAGAATCGGGTTGCTGATCCCGCCGCGAGCGTCATGAGCCAGGCCCGCAACGGGGCCGTGGTCCGCGGTAACGATGGCGTGGCTGTCGGCGGTCACGATGCTGGCTGCTCCCTCAGTGCCCGTCGGTGCCGTGTCGAGCGTCGAACACGGGCCGCTCGCTGCGGATGTCCGGCAGGTGATCGAAGTTGTAGGGCGGAGGCGGCGACGATGTCGCCCACTCCAGGGTGTTGCCCTCCCACGGATCGTCGCCGGCGATCTTCCCATTGCGGAGCGAGGCGAAGACGTTCCACAGGAACGGCAGGATCGAGGCCGCGATCAGGAAGCCGCCGATCGTCGCGGCCATGTTCCAGTTGTTCCAGCCGGCATCCGCCGCGTAGTCGGCGATCCGGCGGGGCATGCCCTCGAGCCCGAGCATGTGCATCGGAAAGAAGGTCAGGTTGAACCCGATGAACATCAGCACGAAGTGGATCTTGCCCAGGCCTTCATCCAGCATCCGTCCGGACATCTTCGGGAACCAGTAGTAGAGGCCGGCGAAGACGCCGAATACCGACCCACCGAACAGCACGTAGTGAATGTGGGCGACTACCCAGTACGTGTCGTGCAGGGCAAAGTCGACCGGCACAGCCGCACTGAAGGCGCCGTTGATGCCACCGATCAGGAACATCGACAGAAAGCCGATGGCAAAGATCAGCGGCGTGGAGAACGTCAGCTGGCCCCGGAACAGCGTGAACACCCAGTTGAACATCTTCACGCCGGTCGGAACGGCAATCAGGAACGTCAGCAGGCTGAAGAACGGCAGGAACACGGCGCCGCTCGTGAACATGTGGTGGGCCCAGACCGAGAAGCCGAGCGCGCCGATGCCGGCAGTCGCGAAGATGAACGCCTTGTAGCCAAACAGGGGCTTTCGACTGAAGACAGGCAGGACCTCGCTGATCACGCCCATCGCCGGCAGGATCATCACGTAGACGGCCGGATGCGAGTAGAACCAGAAGATGTTCTGGTAGAGGATGGCGCTGCCGCCCCCGAATGGGTCGAAGAAGTGGCCGCCGTAGTTCCGGTCGATGAACAGCATGACCAGGGCGCTGGTGATCACCGGCGTCGCCATGACCACGAGGACGCTCGTCACGAGGACGGTCCAGACCATGATCGGCATGCGGAACAGCGTCATCCCAGGCGCGCGCATCTTGAAGATCGTCACGAGGAAGTTGATCCCACCGAGAATCGAACTGGTGCCGATGAGGATCAGGGCGACGATCCACAGGTCCTGCCCGGATCCGGGCGAATTGAGCGGACCGTCGAGGGACAGGGGCGGATAACTGGTCCACCCAGCCGCCGCCGTCCCGCCCGTGAAGAAGCTCGAGATCAGCAGGATCCCGCCGAGCGGCAGCATCCACAGCGACATGGCGTTGATCCGGGGGAAGGCCATATCCGGGGCGCCGATCTGGAGCGGCACGATGTAGTTGCCGAGACCCGCCAGCATCGGGATGACGAACAGGAAGATCATCATCGTGGCGTGCATCGTGAACATCTCGTTGTACACGTGCTCGTCGGTCAGGAACTGCAGGCCGGGTGCCGCAAGCTCGGTACGGACCACGAGGGCGAGGATTCCGCCGATCAGGAAGAACAGGAACGAGTTGATGACGTACATGATCCCGATCTTCTTGTGATCGGTCGTGGTCAACCAGTCGTACAGAACTCCCCTGGAGTAGGTCGAGGTCGCGGGATTCAGCGCGTGGGTTGCCATTCCGGATTCCTTATTTCACGGTCAGGGTGCCGGTCATGTTCGAATGGATCGAGCAGAAGAAGGTGTACGTGCCGGCGGGCAGCGGGTTCATCGCATAGTTGGCGGTGGTGCCGCCGGGGATGACCTCCTCGTTCTCGAGGACCGTGCCGCTCGCGTCCCGGACATCGATGTCGTGGGTCACGCCCGCTGGGTCCTTGTTCGTGAACGCAATCGCGAACGGAGCGTCGGCTGGGACCTCGAGGCTCGCCGTGTCGTAACTGATGTTCTCTGCCGTGACGTTCAGGACGGTCCCGGAGGGCAGCGGCGCCGGCGTGGCGTTGGACTTCTCGACCAGCGCCCGTAGCCAGGTGTCATAGTCGGCCTGGGACAGCGCGATCACGGAGAAGAGCATCTTCCTGTGACCCGTACCGCACAGCTCCGCGCACTGCCCTCGAAAGACCTGCCCGGCTTCGGTGGCATCGACCGTGAACTCGAACTTGTTGGTCATGCCCGGCACGACGTCCCGCTTGAACAGGAACCGCGGCACGTAGAAGGCGTGGATCACGTCGGGGCTGTCGAGGGTCACCTGGACGGATCGGCCGACCGGCACGGCCATCCCGCCGATACCCGTGTCGACGTCATAGGCCGGCGCCAGCTGCGTCGCGACTTTCATGCCGTCCTGATCGAGGTACTCGAACTGCCACTGGAACTGGCCCGCGATCGCGTGGATCCGGATGTCCGGCTGGGCGCTCACGGCATCGACGTGATTGAGCGTCTGCCACGAGATCACGAACATATAGAGGACGATGACGGTCGGGATGACGGTCCAGATGACTTCGACAAGGTTGTTGCCGTGCGTCTGGACGGGCAGCTCGGTATCCGTCGGGCGTCGTCGGTAGCGCAGGACGCTCCACACGATCAGGCCCTCGACGAGGAGGAAGATCGCGACCGCGATCGCGAACACGATGTTGTAGAGCCCGCGAACCTCGCGTCCCTGCTCGGTCACGGCGTCCGGCGGGTAGAGGGTGTTACCGAAGCCGGTCAGGAAGATGGCGATGACAAGCGCGACCAGGATGAACACGACGAGGCCGGCGACGAGTACGTCCGGCGCAGGTCGCTTCCTGGGGCTAGTCGACATCGGCGGTCCTCGGATCGATGAAGGTGACGATGCCGGTGGTCGGGACGGACCCCGGCGGGGCGCGATTCGGGGCCACCCTCATCGGGCGAGCCGTTCGACATGATACCCGAGGGCCTTCCGTCTCGCGGGTGCGCCGCGCGACACCGTGGGACCATGCGTTCGTGGAGCCATCCTCGCACCGATTCCGCCTCTCGGCGATTCTTGCCGTGATCATCGCCTGGGCGACCGGACCCGATGCCGTGGCGGCTCATGGGCTCGCGCCGGACGAGCCGCCCGATGCCGCGAACCTGATTCTCGGCTGGGAGATCGAGCCGATCGTCGCCCTCGGATTGCTGGCGACCGCGGTCGCGTGGTGGCTGCTGCTCCGCTCGATTGACCGAGGGCATCCGGAGCACCCGGTACCGCAGCGCCAGCGCTGGCTGTTCCTTGCCGGGCTCGCCACCATCGCCGTGGCGCTCCAGTCGGGCATTGCCCGATACGACACGACCCTGTTCTCGCTGCACATGGTCCAGCACCTGCTGCTGACGCTGGTCGCCCCGCCGCTCCTGGCGCTCGCGGCGCCGATCACCCAGCTGCTTCGAGCTGCGTCACCTGCGAACCGCCAGCGATTCCTCCTCCCGATTCTGCACAGCCGGATCCTGGGAGTGATCGGGCATCCCGTGGTCGCCTGGCTCGCCTTCGCCGGGGTCATGTGGGGCACCCACTTCTCGGTACTGTTCGACCAGTCGCTCGAGGACCGCCTGATCCATGACCTTGAACACGGTCTGTTTCTGGCGGCCGGGCTTCTCTTCTGGTGGCCGCTCGTGGCGGTCGATCCGGCTCCCAGGCGGATGAGCTACCCCGCCCGCATCGCGTATGTCTTTCTTCAGTTGCCGCAGGGGTCGTTCCTCGCGATGGCGATCCTGTTTGCCGAATATCCCATTTATGCGCACTACGCGACCCTTGGTGGGCCGTACGGGATCGACGCCCTGGCCGATCAACGACTTGCGGCAGGGATCATGTGGTTCGTCGGGGACGTGATCTTCCTCGTGGCGACGCTGGCAGTCGTCGCCGCATGGATGCGGAGCGAATCGAAATCGTCCGCTGCCGATGACCGCAGGGTCGATGTCGAACGGGCCGCCCTCCGCGAGCGCGAGGCGACGTTCCGTGCCCGCCGCACGGGCGCACCGGCGGATCAGTCGGACGCGGGTGCCGCGAGCAGCGAGCGGTAGCGGGCCGGATCCACGTTGCCTCCACTCACGACCGCCACGACCGTCCCCGTCAGCAATTCCAGCCCGAGTTCGTGGGCGTGGAAAGCCGCCGCCGCGATCGTGAGGGCTCCTGATGGCTCAACAACGAGCCGCGACCGCTCAGCTCCGAATCGCACCGCCTGGGCAATCTCGGCCTCCGAAACCGTGACGACGCCGTCCAGGAGTCGCGACAGGTGGGCGAAAGGACGCGCGCCGATCGCCTGGGTCCGTGTCCCGTCCGCGATGGTCCGGGCCGTTGTCGCGCCATCCCAGCGGACGATGTGGCCCAGTTCCAGCGATTCGGCGGCGTCCGCCGCGAGTTCCGGTTCCACACCGATGACCCGGACGTCGGGCCGGAGTGCCTTGATTGCGGCCGCGACGCCGCTCGCCAGCCCGCCCCCGCCGATGGGAACGAGGACCAGGGCGAGATCCGGGACGTCCTCGGCAATCTCCAGGCCACAGGTCCCCTGACCGGCAATCACCCGATCGTCGTCATACGGTGGAATCAGGACCAGGCCCTCCTGATCCACCAGTCGCCGCGCCATCTCCTCGCGCGCGCCGCTCTCGACGGCAACGGTGACGATGAGGGCGCCGTCCGCTTCGACCCGGGCTCGCTTGATCTCGGGGGCATCCTCGGGCATGACGACCGTGGCTCGGATCCCGAGCAGTCGCGCCGCCCGAGCCACACCCTGAGCGTGGTTGCCGGACGAATGGGTCACGACGCCGCGGGCCCGTTCCGCAGTGCTCAGCTGGGCAATGGCGTTGTAGGCGCCGCGGATCTTGAATGCGCCGATCGACTGGAGTGATTCCGCCTTCAGGACGATCGGCGGTGGACCGGCGTCGAACATGACAAGCGGCGTTCGAAGGACGATGCCTCGGAGGCGGTCCGCCGCGGCACGGATGTCCTCGATCGTCACGAGCGGCCTATCGGCCTCGCCCGCTGAGCCAGAGGGGAGTTCGCTGGCGTGGCCGTGATCCAGGGCCACGAACCGGGTCACGGCGTGGGGTTGCGCGCGCACTCGATGCAGGTCGCCGCCCACGGGATGGCCTCGAGGCGGTCGACGGCGATCGGGTTGCCGCAGGATCGGCAGGTCCCGTAGGTCCCATCGTCAAGCCGGGCGAGGGCCTCCTCGACGAGGACATGTTGCGCCCGCTCGTGGTCCCGGAGGGCGAGGTCCCGCTGCTGTTCGAAGACATGGGTCGCCGCGGCGGCCTGGGAGCCGTAGGTCATCTGGCCCGGACCTTCGATGGGCTCGTCGAGCGACGCCAGGAGCTGGTCACGCTCCGCCAGCAGGGTGGCTCGGGTCGCTTCGGCGGTCGTCGGGTCGGTCATGGCGTCAGCCTACCAGTGCCGTGCATCGGCCCGCCTATCGAATGCTTCCGGCGCTCTCGGAGCCGGCCAGGCGGGCGGACAGATACACCGGGAACACGCTGAGCAGGATCATCCCGAGGGCGACGACGTTGACGATCGGGCGGGCATTCGGAAGGCGGAAGTTCGCGAAGATCCAGATAGGCAACGTCTGTTCCGTGCCCGCGGTGAACGTCGTCACGATGATCTCGTCAAAGGACAGGGCAAAGGCGAGCAGGGCCCCGGCGACGACGGCCGTCGCCAGCGCCGGAAAGGTGATCCGCCGGAAGGTCTGCCAGCTGTCGGCGCCAAGGTCCATCGACGCTTCCTCGAGCGAGTGACCGAGTCGACGAAGGCGGGCGACGACGTTGTTGTAGACAACGACGACGCAGAACGTGGCATGCCCGACGATGATCGTGAAGATGCCGAACTGCGGGCTCGTCAGGTGGAGCGGGCCGACGTCGAAGCCCCGGATCCCGGCGTTCATCGCCGCATTCAGCGCCATGCCGGTGACGATTCCCGGCAGGGCAATCGGCAGGACCACGATGAAGCTGATCGCATCGCGACCGAAGAATCGGTGGCGATGCACCGCGAAGGCGGCTGCCGACCCGAGAATCAGGGCGACGAGCGTGGCTCCGACCGCCGCTTGCAGCGACAGGAAGAACGACTCGCGGACCTGGTCGTTGTTGACGGCGATGTCGAACCAGTGCAGGGAGAACGTCCCGCCGAACCCGCGCTCCCCGATGCTGTCGATCAGCCGTACCCACGACTGGTTCTTGGAATCGTTGAAGGCGTAGATGACAACGATGACGATCGGGATGTACAGGAAGGCGAGGGTCAGCCCGCTGGCCACCCGAAGCCCGATACGCGACATTCGGCTGCCCACGTCAGAGGGCCTCGAACGCGCCGAGACGGCGGGCGATGAGCAGGTACGCGGCCATGATCATGACTGGGACCGTCGCGTAGGCCGCGGCGAACGGCAGGTTGCCGGATACCCCAACGTGCCCGAAGACGACGTTGCCGATGAACTGGTCGCCCGAGAAGATCGTCGGCGTGATGTAGTCCCCCAGGGTCAGGGAGAACGTGAAGATCGAACCCGCCACGATCCCGGGGAAGGCCAGGGGCAGGATGATTCGACGGAAGGTCATCCACGCGCGACCACCAAGGTCCGATGACGCCTCGAGGAGTGATTGGGGGATCCGCTCGAGGCTGGCGTAGACCGGCAGGATCATGTACGGCAGCCAGATGTAGCTGAAGACGAGCGCGATCGGCAGGTCGCCGAGGGATCCGGGTCCGGTAAGCCCCACGAAGCCGAGGATCCAGTTCAGGAAGCCGTCATCCGACAGGATGATTCGCCACGAGTAGACGCGGACCAGGTAGCTGATCCAGAGCGGCAGGGTGATCGCGATGAACAGGATGCCCCTGGTCCTCGGGGACGCCACGCGGGCCATGAAGAACGCGAGGGGAAAGGCAAGCGCCGAGTCCACCAGCGTCACCACGGCGGCGATCGCTGCCGTGTGCGCGGCGATTCCCAGGTACGGCTTGTCGAGTGAGAACAACTCCGCAAAGTTCTGGAGACTCGGCTCTCGAACGATCGCTGTCGTGATCGGATCGAGTCGCCAGAGGGACGAAACGAGGAGCAGGATCAGCGAGCCGAGGTAGATGACGACGAGCCAAAGGACGGGCGGAGCCAGCAACGCACCGAGAACCACCCGCGGACGGCGATAGAGAGCCGCGGACGCGCGCCGAAGCAGGGACGTGGGAATGGCGGTGGGCGTGTCGATCGCCGTCATGACGAAATCGGGACTCGGCCGCGATGCGGACCGAGTCCCGTTGCTACTCCCTCAAACTGCCTAGGTTGCGGCCTTGATTTCGTCCCACGCCTTGATCCATTCCGAGAAGTCGATGCACGTCGTGCCGCGGGTATCCCCGCAGTCGGCGAGCGGCGTCTTCCAGAACTTCACGGCGGCAGCGTAGGCGTCATCAGCAGCGTGCTGATCGGTGCAGAAGCCCTTGTAGCCGTATGGCCCGGGGTTACTGTCGATGAGGTCGCACGCCTTGAGGTTGGCCGGAGCCTCCCCGAAGTACTCCGCAACCTGCTGCTGCGTCGACGGCTGGATCATCCAATCCATCCACATCAGCATGCAGTTGGGGTGAGCGGCCTCGGTGGACATCATCCAGGTGTCGGCCCAGCCGGTCGCCCCCTCCTTCGGGAGAACCGCCTCAACCGGGATCGGCGGATCCTCGGCCTTGAGGGCGCCAATCTGGTACGGCCACGTCGTGCCGAGGACGGAGGTTCCGTTCTCGTAGTCGGTGATGTTGTCGCCGTAGGTTCCCCAGTACTTCCCGATGATCTTGCGCTGGTCCTTGAGCAACGCCACCGAGGCATCGAACTGGGCCTGGGTCAGCTCGTACGGGTCGGTGATGCCGAGATCCGGCTGAGCCTTTGACAGGTACAGCGCGGCGTCGGCGATGTAGATCGCGTAGTCATACGCCGTGACCTTGCCCGCGTAGGGCGAGTTCTTGTCGAAGACGACGCTCCAGCTGTCCGGGGCAGTGGTCACGACCGTCGTGTTCCACATGAGCAGGTTCGCGCCCCAGCCATGGGAAACGCCGTAGTGGACGCCGTCGATCGTGTTGTGGATCGGACTCTTCATCCCGGACCACATGTTCTGCCACTCGGGGAACAGCTTCTCGACATCGACCGCGGCGATGCGGCCTTCCTTGATGAGGCGGACTGAGGCGTCGCCCGAGGCCGACAGGCCGTCGTACAGGGCGCCACCGCCCTGCCGCATCAGGGTGACCATCTCGTCCGAGCTGCCGGCTTCCTTGACGGTCTTGACCTTGCAGCCGGTCTTGGTCTCGAATGGATGGACCCAGTCGTATTCCGGGACATTGGCGCCCGATTCCGCGTAGCCCGGCCAGACGATGAGATTGAGCTCACCCTCGCCCGGACCGATCGCGTCGATGACCTTCGGGCCCTGCGTCGCCGGTGGCTCGCTCGCGGGCCCGGACGGTGGGATTGTTCCCGGATCGCTCGGCGCGTTCGTTGCGCCAGATCCACATGCTGCGGCGACAATCGCCGCGGTGGCCACCAGGGCCGCCAGCTTCCTGTTGTGCATGCTCCTCCTCCAATGACTCCGCATCACTCGCTGACGCGGAGAGCGTGCTGCCGCTTCCAGACCAGCCGAACTGGCCGACCCTTCGCTGCAAGAACCTCCATGGATGACGTCGACAGGTTCTGCTGGGTCACGACGAGGTCGGGCCCGGCGTCCAGTCCAACGA
This sequence comes from Chloroflexota bacterium, assembly GCA_031373765.1. Taxonomy (GTDB): domain Bacteria; phylum Chloroflexota; class Limnocylindria; order Limnocylindrales; family CSP1-4; genus UBA5189. The sequence continues at coordinate 5,913 of JANMNF010000132.1, read as the reverse complement.
TGTAGCGCGTATCCGATCCGAGGTAGACGACCGTTCGGATCGTGCCGTCGGCCGCCACCTCATCACTCGCGACGTCCGTCCCGGGCTCGGCCAGGCGGATCTTCTCCGGCCGCACCGTAAAGAGCCCTGGCTCACCCAGGAGCGCCTCGGCCGCGGCGCCTCGAATGAGGTTCGAGGTGCCGACGAATCCCGCGACGAACGCCGTTGCCGGCTTCTCGTAGAGATCGGCCGGCGTTCCAACCTGTTCGATGCGGCCACGATTGAAGACCGCGAGGCGGTCGCTCATCGTGAGTGCCTCCTCCTGGTCATGGGTCACGTAGATGAAGGTGATCCCGACCTCCTGCTGGATCGCCTTGAGCTCGAGCTGCATCTCCTCGCGCAGCTTCAGGTCGAGGGCGCCGAGCGGCTCGTCCAGCAGCAGGACCCGCGGTCGGTTGACGAGAGCGCGCGCAAGGGCCACGCGCTGGCGCTGCCCCCCGGACAACTGCCCCGGCTTGCGGGCGTCGTAGCCCTCGAGGCGGACCATCTGGAGCGCCTCGCCGACGCGTCGCTCGCGCTCGGGCTTTGGCACCTTCCGGACCTCGAGCCCGTAGCCGACGTTCTGGCCGACCGTCATGTGCGGGAAGAGGGCGTAGTCCTGGAAAACGGTGTTGACGTCTCGCTCGAACGGCGGCTTGTTCGAAACATCCTCGCCGTGGAGGAAGATCTTCCCGCGCGTCGGCATCTCGAAGCCCGCGATCATCCGCAACGTTGTCGTCTTGCCGGAGCCGGACGGGCCGAGCATCGAGAAGAACTCGCCGTCCTGGATCTCGAGGTCAATGCCCGCGACCGCGACGATGACCTCGCCCGGGCCGGTTTTCAGGGCCTGGGCAACGCGCCGACCGGCAGCGTCATTCCCGAATTGCTTGACGACGCCTTCGAGGCGTACCGCGGGGATCGCAGAAGACGTGCCCGCCGCGTCGGAGGCCGAGAGGCGCTGGTCTGCAGTCGAAGATGGGCTGGTCACGGGCGATTCGACTTCCCTTGTGCCGATAGCCGAGGATTTCGGGAGCGGATCGGCGGATTTCGCGCCGGATGGGTCGATTGCCCGCGACATTCGTGGGCGCCCGAGTCGTTCGCACTCCCGCGGGTGCACAGCACTATCCAGTGGCGGCGATGCCGGTGTCAAGCAACTTCGGTGTAACGCGAAGGGGTCGTAGACTTCTCGCGCCGTGCTTGCTGCCCACCTGTATCCGCGCCTGCCTCGACACAGCCCCGCGCCTGGCCGACCAGCGCGGCGGGCCGTTGCGCTGGTCCTCATGGCGAGCCTGGCGATCGTGGCCTGCGACGGCGGGGCCGGCGCGACTCCCGCAGTCACGCCGGGGACCGCGGACTACCCGCGGACCGTGATCATCCTGGCCAAGGATTACACGTACGTGCCGGCGGTCCTCGATCTCGTGCCGGGCGAGTCGGTCCTCTTCCAGATCATTAACGGGGGTCTGGCAATTCACGAGGTCGTGATCGGTACGCTCGAGGTCCAGGACGCGTGGGAGTCAGCCGAAGCCGCGACCGTTGGAGCCCCGCCCGGCCCGACGCCTGTGGTCAGCGTCCCTCCCGAACGAGCCGGTTTCCGGGTCGTCGTCGCGTCGGGCGAGCGAGTCGACGTCGCCTGGACCGTGCCACAGCGTGAGACCGTGTCGTCGGCTCCGTGGTTCGTCGGGTGCCACATTCCCGGCCATTTGGCGCTCGGGATGGTCGTGCCGATCCGATTCATCGATGAGGCTGGTCGGCCGCTCGGACCCGAAGGGCCCACGAGCCAGCCCTGACGGAGGCATCCGCACAGGTCGGGTGGTACGCTTTTGAGCGCCCAACCGCGAGGGCAGCTGCGCCGCGTCGCAATGAGGAGATCGAACCCCAATGGCCTACGTCATCGCCGAGCCCTGCATCGACGTACTCGATGTTTCGTGCGTCTCGGTCTGCCCGGTGGATTGCATCCATTTCGAGGAAGGCGTCGACCGCAAGCTGTTCATCGATCCCAATGAATGCATCGACTGCGGGGCCTGCGAGCCGGAGTGCCCGGTGAACGCGATCTTCCCCGAAGATCAGGTGCCGACCGAGTGGGCCAACTTCGTCCAGATTGACGCGACCTGGTTCACCGATCGCGGCGCCGCGCGCGTCGCCGTGGACGAACTCAAGCCGCTCTGAGACGAGCCCGATCTCGGGTCGTGCCAGTGATTGGCGCGGCATGGGCCGGCGAACATCTCGAGACCGATGGCGTTCCGACCCACATTCGATTGCCTGTGGTGTGGCACGAGCCATGAGACCCGCTCGCCCGACGATCTCGAAGGTTGGGCGCAGCTCTGCCCCACATGTGTCGGACGAGCCGGCGACAACGCGTTCCTGCGGTTTCGCCTGAAGCGAGCGCTCGAAGATCGGGCGGCGGCAGCCCGCGTGGCTCGATTCGGATCGCCCGAGGAGACCCCCGCACCGAAGGACTGAGGTCGGCCATCGGCAGCGCGGGCACATGGCATACTCGGGTCATGTCCCCGCTCGCAGGTCGCACGATCGCCACCATCGGATCCGGCGTCATGGCCGAGGCCATCATCGCCGGGCTCCTTCGCGGCCAGATGGTCGATGCGACGCAGGTCATCGCAAGCCATCCCCGGGCCGATCGCCGCGATCAGTTGGCGAGCGCTCACGGCATCCGGACCGCCGCCCTCAACACCGAGGCCATCGCCGGCGCCGATGTCGTGATTCTGGCCATCAAGCCCCAGATGCTCGCGCGCGTCGGGCGCGAGATCGGCGAGGTCCTGCGCCCCGGGCAACTGGTCATCAGCGTCCTGGCCGGCGCGACGACCAAGGCCCTGGCATCAGCGCTCGGTCACGATCAGATCGTTCGGAGCATGCCCAATACCCCGGCCCGTCTTGGCAAGGGCATGACCGTCTGGTTCGCGACACCCGAGGTGACGCCGGAGCAGCGGGCCCAGGCGGCGGCCCTGCTCTCTGCCCTCGGGGCGCAGCTCGAGGTCGATGACGAGAAGCTGGTTGCCATGGCGACCGCCGTTTCCGGCACCGGCCCGACCTATGTCTTCCTGTTCATGGAGGCGCTGATCGACGCCGCGGTCCACCTCGGGTTCCCACGCCACATCGCGCACGACCTCGTGATCGAGACCCTGGAGGGGAGCACGCTGTTCGCGAAGCAGTCCGGGATGCACCCGGCCGAGCTCCGGAACATGGTCACGTCACCGGGCGGGACGAGCGCTGCAGCCCTTCATGAGCTCGAGTCGGGCCGGCTTCGAACGGTCCTGTCAGAGGCGGTCTGGGCTGCCTACCGACGGACGGTCGAGCTTGGCGACCAGCTCGAAGCCACCATCGTCCCTGGAGAACGTCCGCCTCGTTGAGCCCGCGGTGAACGTCCGCGCTGCCGCCTCGCGCGCCGTCGAGCGCGCCATGCGAGCCGTGCTTCTGGGGCTGTCCCATCGTCGCTTCATCGGGCGGCTTGCAACTCGCCTGCCCCTCACGCGCGCCATGGTCAGCCGATTCGTGGCAGGCGAGACCATGGCCGCCGCCATGCCCGCCCTGGAGCGCATGCGGGCCGCCGGCTACCGCACGACGGTGGACATCCTCGGGGAATCGGTGCGTGCGCCGGCCGAGGCCCGGGCATCGGCGAGCGCGTACGTCGCGGCGATCCAGGCGCTCGCCGAGGCTGGCCTCGACCTCAACGTAAGCGTCAAGCTCAGCCAGATGGGCCTCCTCGTGGACCCGGCGATCATGCGTGAGAACGTCGGCCGGATCCTCACGGCCGCGGCGGCCTCGAGTGCGTTCGTCCGGATCGACATGGAAGACCACACGACCACTGATATGACGCTTGCGGTCTACGAGGAACTCCGCCCGATCATGGCCGGTTCGGGCGATGTCGGCGTCGTGCTCCAGGCGATGCTCCATCGGACGCCCGCGGACGCAGAGCGGCTCATCGCGGCTGGCACGCGCATCCGACTGTGCAAAGGTGCGTACCGAGAGCCCGCGTCCGTCGCCCATCAGGACCGCGTCGATGTCGATGCCGCCTACCTTGCCGTCATGCGGCGGCTCCTCGACGACGGCAACTACCCGGGGATCGCGACGCACGACGATCAGATCGTGGACGGGGCCATTGCCTACGCGCGTGAGCGCGGCATCGGCTCTGAGCGGTTTGAGTTCCAGATGCTCTACGGCGTCCGCCGGGACCTCCAGGAACGACTGCTCGGCGACGGCTGGACGGTGCGGATCTATGTGCCGCTGGGAAGCGAGTGGTATCCGTACTTCATGCGCCGCCTCGCCGAGCGACCGGCGAACGTGACCTTCCTCATCAGGAGCCTGTGGCGAGAGCGCCGGGGCCGCTAGGCGTCAGCCCGGGATCGATGGGTCGGGTGCGGTCGGTTCCGCGCGCGTCCGCATGGCGGCGACGATCACGATCAGGATGCCGAGGCCGATCAGGACATCACCGACGCTGAACACGTTCGCGAGCGGAACGTTCGCCGGGAGCGCGAAGATGTCGGTCAGCGGCCGGAAGGCCGGGTCCGCGAGGACGACGCTGTTGGTGTGATCGCCGGGCCCCGCGAATCCGGCGATGTCGAGCGCCTCCTGGCTGGCCGGCATGAAGCCGCCGTTCGCGGTGATCGCCACGAGGTTGCTGAGCGAGCCCGCCGCGACGATCGGCATCCCGGTCATGCGCCAGTTCCGGAGCACCGCAACCAGGACCGCGACCGTCGAAGCGATGTAGATCGCCGGGCCCAGATCGCCGGCGAGTGAGTCCCCGAAGGCCGTGAACAGGACCACCTGGACGAGCAGGCCGGCGATCGCCACCGGTCCCCAGCGGAATCCGAGCGCGAGCAGACCGTCGAGGCTGCCGCGGGCGACAAATCCAAGGATGAGGCCGACCGGAATAGCCCACAGCATGAACACCGGATCAGGCGCCTCGGGCGGCGAGGATCTCCTCGAGCTGGCGGACGTGGTCCTCGACATGCGAGATGGCAAATCGATCGAGGATGTCGCTCACCGTCACGACGCCCATCCGTGGATGCAGACCTTCGCGCGCCAGGGCAGGGGAATCGAGTTCGCGGAGGCGATCGGAGAGCCGCGCGCCATCAGCTGCCACGCGAGCGAAGAGCTCTCGGAGCGGGAGCGTCCGGTCACGACCGATGATCCCGATCCGCACGACATCGGTGGCAACGCGCCCGAACGGGACCGGCGCGGACCCCGGGCCCTCGAGGATGCGCTCGGTCTCACCGAGCCAGAACGGGAGCATTTCCTCGACGTGGGCGAGGACCTCGGGCGGCGCCCAGCGCGCCTCGTCCTCTGTTCCATAGAGTTCCGCGAGTTCCCATGGTGCCGCGGCAACGACGCGGGGTCGGAGGGCCATGAGGCTGCCGATCGCGGTATCGAGCCGGTCGGCGAGGGCGGCAGGTGTCGTCATCGCGCCAGTGTCGCACGCTCGAGGACTGGGTCGCACGCCTGTGGGCTGCGACCAACGAGTGGGTCTACCATGGGTGGCCAGTGATCCTCCACGGGACCATCGGAGGAAACCGGAACCATGACCGAGACCATCAACCGCGGCGCCGCAAACCAGGCCGGCGCCATCGTCAACAAGGACGCCTATGCCGAGGCGAAGGACTTCCTGCCCCTCAATGGGCTCGACCATGTCGAGTTCTGGGTCGGCAACGCCCGCCAGGCATCGGCCTATTTCCGCGCCCTGTGGGGGTTCACCCCGGTCGCCTTCTCAGGCCTCGAGACCGGCGTGCGCGACCGAGCCAGCTACGTGATGCGCCAGAACGACATCACGATCGTGCTGACCGCTCCCCTGACGCCCGATGGAGAGATCGCCGAGCACGTTCATCGCCACGGCGACGGCGTCCGTGATATCGCCTTTGCCGTGGACGACGCCACCTCGGCCTGGCG
>JANMNF010000119.1:0-1855 GCA_031373765.1 Chloroflexota bacterium | reverse complement strand
GCGACGTCGCCTGGACCCGCGGGACGATCGGGGACAAGCCGCCGGCGGCCATCATCATCAGGATGGCTGCGACGGAAGTTGCGACCAGCCGGCCACGCGGTCGAAGAATGCGAATGGTGGATCCCCCTTACCCGCCTAGAGTGCCAGAGCCCGCAGGGTAGCGCGCTGGCCCGGCCGATCCCACGGGGGCGATAGACGACGTGGTGCACAGCCGCACCGGAATCGCCGGGATCGACGGTCGGATTCGGGCCTCACCGGCGGCGGGATTGCCTCACGCACGGCAGACTGGGCCGACCGACCTCCTCGTCGACGACAGCCAACATCGACAGATCCTGCCGCGAGGTGCATGCCGTGCCGCCACTGACCGACCCGAGAGCGCGCCGGCTCGCGATCCGTGGAATGGCGATCGTCGGCGTGCCGCTGGTCATCGTTCTGGCGTTCAATCAACTCGCGTCAACTCCGCCGGGGCCGACCGAGAGCCCGTCGATCGCGAATGGCTCGAGTTCGCCGTCCGATCCATCCGGATCGGCGTCGGACGGTGGGGCGTCAGGCGATCCGTCGCCGGATGGTTCGCGTGCGCCATCATTCGAGGGTTCGTTTGTGCCCACCAATTCCGGCGGCGGGTCCGCCGGGCCATCGGCGGGGCAGTCGTCCCGTCCAACTGCCGGTTCCACGCCTCGCCCGCCCAACCCAGGCACGACACCTGGGCCGACGGTGGGACCGGGTGGCACGTCGCTGCGCTTCCCGATCATGGCCGCGTTCTACTACCCATGGTTTGCCGAAGCCTGGAAGCAGCAGGGCTACAACCCGTTCAGCTGGTACACGCCAAGCATCGGGTTTTACGCGACCACCACGGCCATCAAGGGACAGATCGCCGCCATGCAGGCTGCCGGAATCAGGGCTGGCATCTCCAGCTGGTGGGGCCCGGGAACGCTTACGGACAGGCGTGTCGCACCGCTGCTGGCGGCCGCCGGGTCATTCCGTTGGTCGCTGTACTACGAGGCGGAGGCGTACGGCAATCCGACGGCCGCAGAGATTCGGGCCGACCTGTCCTACATCGCCAGTCACTACGCGACGAACAAGGCGTTCCTGCGGGTTGCCGGCAAGCCCGTGATCTTCGTCTACGCGGACGGCGGGGACGGATGCGGGATGGCCGAGCGGTGGAGCGCGGCGAATACGGTTGGTTTCTACGTGGTGCTGAAGGTCTTTCCCAAGTTCAAGACCTGCGCTCACCAACCGGAATCGTGGCATCAGTACTCGCCCGCGAAGGCCGCCGACCATCAGGCCGGCCTCAGCTACGCGATCAGCCCGGGGTTCTGGAAGAAGACCGATGCGAAAGCGGTTCTGGCCCGCGACCTCACGCGCTGGGCGGCCAATGTCGCGGCCATGAAGGCTTCGGGTGCGCCGTGGCAGTTGATCACGACCTTCAATGAGTGGGGCGAGGGCACGGGCGTGGAGAGCACGGCCGAGTACGGCAATGCGTTCCTGAGCATCCTCGGCGGAGGGCCCGTGCCGACCGTCGCGCCAACACCGGCGCCCACGGCGCCTCCGACCAGTCCGCCAACCGCGCCCCCGACGCCGGTGCCGACCGCTGATCCGACCCCCGCGTCGAGCCCGTTGCCGACCTGATCGATCCATAGGGTTTCTCCGAAGAACGTGGCATGGGCCGGGTTTCGGTCAACCCGATCCCGGACCCCACAGGCCGAGGTAGCCCTCCCGAGCTGCCCGCTCTGCGTCCCGAAGCAGGTCCACGTACTTCACGTCGGGCGGGAAGGTCGAGACGCGGGCGAAGCCATCGGCCACGAGCTGGAGGTTCACGAAGACCCACGAACCGTCCCGCTCGATCCAGACGTTG
>JANMNF010000106.1:0-8187 GCA_031373765.1 Chloroflexota bacterium | reverse complement strand
GACAACAAGACCCTGGCCCGGCTCGGGGTCCCGGCGTATGGGTTCTCACCACTGAAGCTCGATCCGGGTGAGGCGTACCTCGAGCGTTACCACGGGGTCGATGAGCGCGTTGGCCTCGAGGCCCTTCGGTGGGGCCTGCCGGTCCTGTACGACGCGGTGCGGCGGTTCTGCGGCTGACCGACGAGACGGCGCGACCTCGGGGGCAACGGAATCCGCGCCCCCGAGGCTCAGGACATCCCGATCAGTCGCGGTCTGCGCCGGGTCGCCCGAACAGCCCTCGCCGGACGATGACCAGCTGCCGAGCCAGACGAATCCGGCGCGGGAGAAGCATCGCACCGACGGCCACTGCGGCCATCAGGCCGAGGAGCGCCGGGAGCGAACCGACGACGAGCTGATCGCCGGTCACCGGTGTCGAAGTCGGCGGCACTGACGGTGCCGCGGCGACCGTGACCGCCAGTTGTGCGCGGAGCTCACCACCGGGGTTGGCTGCGGTGTGGACGTTGATGTACGTCCCGCCGGCCGCAATGGCGGCGACGGCGCCCGGCATGTCGGTCACAGAGCCGGTGGGTGTCAGGTCGGAAGCGTTGAGCGTCCCGACAAATGGGCTCGGGCCCACGGCAAGCGGGAACAGGACGCCGCCATTCGCACCGGCAGCCCCGAGATGGATGTGCGCGGCAGCCGCTGTGCCCGAGAGGCCCGCGTACGAGACGTAGTAGGTCAAGGTGCTGCCGTCCGTGCTGACGACGACCCAGGCGCTGCCTGAACCGCCGAGCGCGAGCGGGGGCACTTCCTGTGCGCCAGACAGCGTGCCGAAGTGGGCGCTCCCCTTGGCGACGACCTGGCCTCGAACCTCGCCGCCCGGGTTCGCGGCGGTATGAAGATTGACGTAGGTCCCGCCGGCCTTGATCGCGGCAACGGCCTCGGCGAACGTGGTGATGGCCCCGCTCGGGGTGAAGTTGCTCGACGTCAGGGATCCGACCATCGGACTGGCCGAGGCGACGAGCGGCAGGATCACGCCGCCGTTGGCGCCGCTGGCACCGACATGGATGTGGGCCGCCGCCAGCGAACCGGAAAGGCCGCTGTACTCCACGACGTACCAGATCGTCGAATTATCGGCGGAGATCACGACGGTCGCCTCGCCCGTCGCGGCGGTGACGACCGGCGGAACCTCCTGGGACCCGTCGACGGGTCCGCCGAAGGCTGCCGTGGGGGGATTGGCGGCGAATGCCGCCTGGGTGGTCAACGCGAGGAGCCCGATGACTCCCAGAAGCGCAAGTCGTGATCGCATGCCGTCCTCCTGCCTGGTCCCGCGTCGCCGAATGGGCGCGCCGCCGGCTGTGCTTGTTTCTACGACGGGGACGAGGCATCGGATCGCCGGGATCCGATCTGATCGGCGGGTCGTATCTCGGAGTGATGCATTCGCTGAAGTCCGTCGTCCTTCGCCACGAGCCCTCGGGTTGGGTTGCGGCGCTCAGCGTCGTTGTCGCCCTCCTCGTCTTCACGACGACCGGAACTCGACCGGTCTCGGGGGCGAGCTACACCATCCAGGCCAGGAACTATGAATTCGCGGTACCCGGAGGTGGGTCCCAGCTCACGGTTGCTCTGGGCTCCTCGGTCACCTGGGTTGCCAGTGGTGATCCGCATACCATTACGAGCGGGATGCCCGGATCGGTCGACAATCGATTCGTGGATCACCCGGCGAGCGCCGGGCTCCTGACGACGGGTCAGTCGTTCACGACAACGTTCGCGAGCGTAGGGACCTTCCCCTACTTCTGCGAGATCCACCCGGAACAGATGTCGGGCGTCGTGACCATCATCTCCACGTCGACCAAGCCGCCAACCCCGGTGCCGACGCGGCCCCCGACGCCGCGCCCGAGCCTGACTCCGACCCCGACCGCGCCGCCGACGCCCCCGCCGTCATCGGCCCCGCTACCTTCCTCGAGTCCAACCGGGACCGCGACGGCATCACCTGCGCCGGCGTCCGTTGTGCCGTCACCCGATCTGTCATCGACAGTACCGTCCGATACCCCTGGCGTCGGTGCATCGCCCGCACCCGCCGAGGTGGGATCCGCTGACGGCGGAGCCGTGAGCAGCGTGGCGACCGGCGCGCTTGTTCTCGGCGGTCTCCTTGGTCTCCTCGCCGTCGGGTGGCTCCTGGCCCGTCGCCGGCGAGGTTGAGCAGGCGCGTCGGCCGTCAGGTCTCGCCGGGGCCAGGCCGCACGACGCGACCCCGCTTCGAAAAGGCCCGGGTGGCGAGCGCGGCCACGCCCATCGCCACGAGCGCCCGTTCCGCGGTCGGCAGTGGTCGGACGGCAGTCAGGAACTGATCGGCCCGAGCCCGATCCACGGCGCGCAGGATGGCATGGCCCCGATGGGTCAGCACAACCGACCGCTGGCGACGATCGTCTGGCTCCTCGCGGCGCTCCACGAGTCGGCGTCGCACGAGGCCATCGACCAACCGGCTGGTCGCCGACGGCGACCGACCCAGAGACTCCGCAAGTTCCCCGATTGTGGTCGTGCTTCCGTCCGCGAGGACGTACAGGGCGGCCAGCTGGGTGAACCCGAGGCGGAGGTCACCGAGCTGGGACGCAAACCCGATCACGAGCTCGCGCCAGAGCGCACGACCCATGGCGACGCGTTCCGAGATCTGACGCACATTCGGGATCCGCGGGCCGGCCAGGACCGAGGCACCGAGGTCGGCCTCGAACCGACGGGCGATCGCCCGAACCGTGGCAGCACGGGGCCGTCTTCGAGCAGGAAGTGCATCTGACATGTGTGCCGATCCTAGCGCAAAAGCGGACCGATGTATGCACGAGCACACGCATTTCACGCTCAGGCGACCACAAGTCGGGGCAGGATGTGGTTGCCAGGAAGCGGTTGCGGAATCACGCCGCGCCGCGCCACGCCACAATCGAGCAGGAGCGCATGGACAAGGTCGCCTTCATCTTCCCGGGGCAGGGCTCGCAGTTCGTCGGGATGGGTCAGGCGCTAGCCGCCGCATCGCCGGTGGCGATGGCCGTCTTTCGCGCCGCCGACGAGGCCCTCGGCGAGGAGGTCGCCGAGCTCGCCTGGAACGGCCCTGAAGAAACCCTGAACCTCACGCAGAACGCCCAGCCTGCCCTCCTCGCCACCTCGATCGCCTACCTCGAGGCGCTGCGCGCGTCCTGGGGGCGGGACGGCGGGACGGCGCCAGTACCCGCATTCATGGCCGGTCACTCGATGGGCCAGTACTCGGCGATGGTCGGGGCCGGCGTGATTTCCCTGTCCGACGGGATCAGGCTCGTCCGCGAGCGCGGTCGCCTCATGCAGAGCTCGGGCGATGGCCGAGACGGGGCGATGGCCGCCATCATCGGGCTCGACGACGCCGCCATTCCCGAGCTCGTGGCCAAGGCGGGAGCCCACGGAACATTCGGCGTTGCGAATCGCAATGCGCCGGGCCAGGTTGTCGTTTCGGGCGAGCGCGCCGCAATCGAAGCCGGTACCGAGATCGCGCGATCCCTCGGCGCGAAGCGTGCCATCGTCCTGCCCGTCAGTGTCGCGGCCCACTCCCCATTGATGGAGGGTGCCGCCAGAGCCATGCGTGACGTCCTCGCGGACATCGCGTTCTCCGACCCGATCGTGCCCCTCCTGGCCAATGCGGACGCCACGGTGCTCGATACCGCGGAGGCATGCCGCCGGGAACTGGTTGCCCATCTCACGGCCGGCGTGGACTGGGTCCGCGCCGTGGAATCGATGGTCGGAGCCGGGGTGAACGCGTTCATCGAAGTTGGGCCCGGCCGCGTCCTGACCGGGCTGACCAAACGCATCTCCGACCAGGTCCTCATCTACGCAACCGATGACCCCGCCGCGCCGGATCGTCTCGCCGTTCCGAACCTCTCGCCCGACCCGGCCTGATCGGCCGAGACCGCCACTCGTCGCAAGGAGCCCAACCGTGCGTAAACCGGACTACAACCGTCGCGTCGTTGTCACCGGCCTCGGTGTCGTCAGCCCCGTGGGCAATGACGTGACCACCGCCTGGGCCAACCTGCTCAACGGCGTATCGGGCCTCGGCGAAATCACCCGTTTCGACGCGTCCGGCTACGACCAGCACGCAGCCGGCGAGGTGCACGGCTTCGAGCCGACCGACTGGATGGACGCCAAGGCCGCACGCCGGAGCGAGAGCGACATCCATTTCGGTGTCGCTGCCGCCAAGCAGGCTCTTGCCGATTCCGGGTTTGAGATCAACGATGAGAATCGCACCGAGGTCGGGGTCGTCTTCGGATCCGGTGCCGGTGGCCAGCGACTCATGATCGACAGCTACCGGATCCTCCACGAGAAGGGGCCAAACCGCGTCCCGCCGACGTTCATCGCCAACGCCCTCGTTGATTCCGCTTCGGGGATGATCGCGATCGAGACCGGCGCCATCGGCCACAACATCTGCATCGTGTCCGCGTGTGCCACGGGCACGCACAACGTGGCCGAAGCGGCCGAGGTTATTCGTCGCGGCGATTGCATCGCGGTCATCAGCGGGTCGACTGAAGCGCCGCTCATCGAGGTGGCCCACGCGGGCTTCGGAAACATGCGCGGCCTGGGGTCGCCGCGACCCGGCGAGGACCTGACCACGGTTTCGCGCCCGTTCGACCTGAGCCGCAACGGATTCGTGCTAGGAGAAGGCGCTGGCGGTCTCTTCCTCGAGGATCTCGAGTTGGCCAAGGCCCGAGGCGCGAAGATCTATGCGGAGGTCGTCGGCTACGGTTCGGCCGCCGACGGCTGGGACATGATCCAGCCGATCGAGAAGGGCGTCGGATCGTCCCGGGCGATGAAGATGGCGCTCGAGCGCCGTGGCGTACCGGCGGATGAAGTTGACATGATCAACCCGCACGGCACCTCAACGCCGGTCGGCGATGCCCGCGAGGCCGAGGCGATCTGGGCCACATTCGGCGATCGGTCGGCTGGCGCCCGACGGTCGCTCGCCATCAGCGCCACGAAGTCGATGACCGGTCACATGATGGGCGCCGCCGGTTCGTTCGAAGCCTTCGCGACCGTGATGTCGGTGGCCACGCAGACCATCCCGGGCACGCTCAACTACCGTGACGCCGATCCCGCCTGCGACCTGTGGGTCGTCGACGAGACGATCGAAACCCCGGTCCGCCACGCGCTCTCCAACAACATCGGTCTGGGTGGTCATAACGGGGCAGTGATCTTCAAGCGCTACGACGGCGATTGATCGGGTCCAGCGGTGAGCCGGGCTGGCACCGCTACAATCCCCGAACCATGAGATCTCGCCGAGGTGCCATTCGTGCCTAGCCAGGACCCAGCCCGCCGCGCCGTGATCACGGCGATGGGCGCAGTCACGCCGATCGGCAACGACGCCGACACGTTCTGGACGAATCTGCTGGCAGGCGTTTCCGGCGGTGGGCCGATCACGACGTTCGATACGACGGATCACCCGGTCAAGATCGCGGCCGAGGTCAAGAACTTCGATCCGACGCTGGCCATGGACCGCAAGATGGCCCGTCGGATGAGCCGGTTCATCCATTTCGGTATGGCCGCCGCGACCGAGGCGATCGAGAAGTCCGGCATCGATTTCGAAGCCTGGTCGCCGGAGCAGCGCGATCGCGTGGCGGTCGTGATCAACACCGGCGGGGGCGGCATGGAGCACGTCATCGAGGGAGCCCGTGTGCTCGCCGAGCGCGGTCCGGGTCAGGTCAGCCCATTCGCCATTCCGGCCGTCTCGGGGAGCATGGCCGCCGCACAGGTGTCGATGAAATACGGCCTGACCGGTCCAGTGATCACCCAGGTGGCCGCCTGCGCGTCCGGCGTCATCGCGTTCCAGGATGCGCTCAGGCTCATTGCCAACGACGAGTGCGATGTCGTGATCGCCGGTGGCTCCGAGGCTCCCCTCCTGCCGATGGCCTTTGCGGCACTGTCGAACATGGGTGCCCTGTCCAAGCGCAATGACGACCCGGCGGGCGCGTCCCGCCCGTTCGACCGGACACGGGACGGATTCGTCTACGGCGAAGGCGCCGGTGTGTTCGTCGTCGAGTCGGCCGCCCACGCCCAGGCGCGCGGCGCGACCGTCCTGGCCGAGATCGTCGGTGCCTCCCTGACCGCCGACGCGTACCACATCTCCGCCCCGGAACCCACGGGGCGCGGCGCGATGATGGCGATGCTCGGTGCGATGCGCCACGCCGGAATCGGACCCAGCGACATTGATTACCTGGTGGCTCACGGGACATCGACGCCCCTGAACGACGCGACCGAGACGAAGGCGATCAAGCGGGCCTTCGGCGACCGTGCGCGGTCGCTCCCCATCTCATCGCCGAAGTCGATGGTCGGCCACATGCTCGGTGCCGCCGGGTCCGTGGCCGCGATCGCCGCGGTCGGGGCGATCCAGGACGGCTGGATCCCGCCCACGATCAACTATCGCGAACCCGATCCGGAGTGCGATCTCGACTACACGCCGAACGTGAAGCGCAAGGTCGCGGTCGACACCGCGATGATCAACGGGTTCGGATTCGGCGGCCAGAATGCCGTCGCGATCTTCCGCCGCTTCCGGGACTGACGGCGGGCGCTACTCCCAGCGGAAGGAGCGAACGGCCAGGCCGGCCGTGACGAGGCCCCACGCTCCGAGGATGACGAACGGCAGGCCAACGTCCCCTGCGCCCCCGAGTGCCGCCCGCAGGGCCGCCGAGAGGGCTGCGGCGGGCAGGACGGTCGCGATGGCGTCGAGGGGTGCCGGGAGATGGTCCACCGGCAGCACGATCCCGCCAACCATGAGGAACCCGAGGAACAGGGCGTTTGCGAGGGCGAGCGTCGCCTCCGCGCGCAGCCTCCCCGCGAGGAGCAGGCCCAGACCGGCGAACGCGGCCGTGCCGAGCAGCATCGCCGCAACGAAGAGTGCGGCCGACGCATCGGGCGGAACGGTCCAGCCAAGCACGAAGACAGCAACCGCGAGCAGGAGCACGACCTGGAGGACCTCGAGCACGAGTACCGCAGCGAGCTTCGCGCCGATGAGGCCCCACGTGGGCAGGGGCGATGCGCCGAGACGCTTGAGCACGCCGTAGTTCCGCTCATAGGCGGTGGCGATCCCGAGGTTCACAAGGCCCGTCGCGATCACCGCCAGGGCGAGCGAACCGGGGAGAAGGAAGTCGACCGGGCGACCGGCGACCCCCGGAACGATCCCCGCGGTCGCGAAGAAGACCAGCACCGCAGCTGGGACGATCATCGTCACGAGGACGTTCTCGCCGCGCCGTGCGGTCAGGCGGAGCTCCATGACGGTCAGGGCCAGCATCGCGCGGACTGGTGATGCCGGGCGGCTCACGCTACGGACTCCACTTCATGATCACCGGTCAGGGCGAGGTAACGCTCCTCGAGCGTCGCCGCCCCGGCCCGCAGCTCGATGATCTCGATGCCGAGCTCCGCGCAGGCTGATGCCAGGGCGGCGATCAGCGCCGGATCGGGAGGGGCGCCCTCAACCCGCAACGTCGCGGGTCCATCATCGGGTTCGAGGCGCGCAGAGGACCCCGGCAGCGCGCGCGCGAGTCCGGCACCCAGGGCGGCGACGGCTTCCGCCGTGAGCGCGCGCGAAAAGCGGACCCGGAGGCGCGCCTCAGTTCCTGCGATGAGCTCGGACGGAGATCCGTCGGCGACGACGCGTCCCGCGTTCAGGATCAAGACGCGATCGGCCAGACGCTCGACATCGCCGAGGTCGTGGGTCGTCATCAGGATCGCGCGTCCCTCCGCGTGAAGGTCCGCGATCACAGTCCGCGTCGCGTGCCTCGCTTCGGGATCCATGCCGGCGGTGGGTTCATCGAGGATCAGGACCTCCGGATCACCGACCAGAGCCACGGCCAGCGCGAGGCGCTGCTTCTCGCCGCCGGACAGGCGACGGACCCTCGTTCGCGCCACCGCGCCAAGCCCGACCAGCTCCATGAGCGTGGCCGGGTCTCGCGGGCGGTCATGCAGCGCCGCGTACAGGGCGAGCACGTCCCGGGGCGTTGTCCGCGGATCCAGGCCGCCGTTCTGGAGCATGACGCCCACGCGCGCACGGAGCTGCGGCCCGCCGCGGCGCGGGTCCTGGCCGAGAACGCGCGCGGTCCCTTCGTCCGGGACGCGGTAGCCCTCGAGCATTTCTACGAGTGTCGTCTTGCCCACGCCGTTCGGGCCGAGCAGTGCGACGAGTTGCCCAGGCGCGACCGTCAGCCG
>JANMNF010000200.1:0-3925 GCA_031373765.1 Chloroflexota bacterium | reverse complement strand
GCTGACATCGGTCCCGCCCTTGACCGTTTCGCCAGTGCCGAGAATGAATGGCGGCCACGCCGTGGCGCAGCTTCCGGTGCAGGTGCTCACGCCGGGCGTGTCCTTGGTCAGGACGTAGAGCGTCTTGCCATCTTCGCCGGTCAGAAACGCGCCGATGGTCGTGTCATGGGCGACGTTGACTGTGGCCGCGCCACCTGCTCCAGCCGTGGTCGGGCTTGACGCCGCGCCGCCGCCGTACGGGCCACCCGTCGCACCATTACACGCGGCGAGGACCATGCCGACGGCGCCGGCGAGCGCCAATGCGCCGAGCCGTTTGCTGCCCCGAGGCTTCCGTTGATCCATCTCGGCGATCCTCCCAGACGTTAGCCAGCGGCGATAGGGACGCTAGGGCGTCAGGCTCCGTTCGTCATCCACCACTACGCTCAGGCATCGAAGTCGGATCGCGGCTCGATGCGGCAGGCGTCGTCACCGAGCAGGTGGCTCAGGCGGTGGCGATTGCCGGCGATTCGCCAGTAGGTCCAGTCCACCAGGGATTGGACGGGCGCGAGGCGAGCGGCGATCGCCAGCGGTCGAAAGAGTGGAATCTCCGAGGCGATCTCGATCCAGGCGGCCCCGGCGCAGCTCCAGCGACCATCCCGGTCCCGGACATGCATTGCGTGTCGCAGGGCGGCCGGAGTCGGGGCATCTTCGATGTCGTTTGCGTTCTGCAGCGGCATGAGATGGAGGCGCTGGCGTGCGTCCAGTCGTCGCAGGAATCGCGCAGAGCGGGTGCAGATCCCGCAGTCCGCGTCGTACAGCACGAGCATCCGACCGTCGGCGAGATGCGTGGTCACGAAGCTTCCGCCGCTTGCTTGAGGGCAGCGTTTCGTGTCGCCAGCAGGGACCGCATGTACCTGCCGAGGACGAGGCGATCGACCATGAGGCCGAGCGGGCCGAGCGGTGATCGATGCTCCCAGCGGTCGTGCATTCGGGTGCCGCCGCCGATCGTCTCGAAGCGATGTTCGTGACGGAACCACGCGAACGGCCCGCGCTCCTGCACATCCTCGAACCGGATGGGGGACTCAACCTCCGTGATCCGGCTCGTCAGGGACCACCAAAGCCCGAAGTGACGCGCGCGCCAGGTTACGGAATCACCAACCTCGACCCGGCCGCTGGTCCGCCCGCCGACGGCTCGCTCGCCGGTGTGGGCCCTCGCGCGCGCATGCAGGTCGAGATCGCGCGCCAGATCGAAGACGCGCTCGATCGGAGCGTGGATGTCGGTGGTCAGGTCGATGGTGGTCAAGCTCGGCACTCGTTCATGTCGACTCCAACGTGCTACTGATCCATAGCAAGTATTGGAGCACAACTGGCTACTGTCAAGTGGCACGTTTACACGAGGCGGTTACGGCCCTCGCAATCCGCCGAAGGTGGGCACGTCGGTAGCACCGACTCTGCCCGTCGAATGCCTCTCGAGCGACGGCTCAGCTCAAGAGATTCCTGGATAGTTGCGTTTGGCGGTGACCCACGTCATCGTGCTGGTCCGCTTGCTTCGGCCTGGCCTGGGAGGGCGTCGTGGTGCCGGGTGAGTTCGTGGGCGTCCTGGCCATCATGGGCGCAGGGGTTGACGTGGATCACCGCCGTGTCGAGTTTGGGAACCTCATGGACAAGTCGATGGCGGACCTCCTCCGAGACCCGATGGCCTTGAGATACCGTCATGTCGCAGTCGACCGTGATGGCCATCGATGCCTCGAGCGCATGGCCCAGCCAGCGGACGCGCAGCCGGTCAACCGTCTGGACGTCTGGAACCGACAGGGCCACATGCTCCACTCGCTCGACGACCTCCGGCTCGACGGCGTCCATGAGCCGGCCGAGCATCTGCGCCGTCGCCTGCTTGAGGACGACAAGGATCACCGCGGTGATCAGCAGCCCGACTATCGGATCCGCAAGTGGATAGCCCGCGGCGACGCCGAGCGCTCCCGCGACGACCGCCAGCGACGTCAGCCCGTCGGTCCGGGCGTGGTAGCCGTCGGCGACGAGAGCAGCCGAGCCGATCGAGCGGCCAACCCGGATCCGGAACAGGGCGACGGCCTCGTTGCCAGCAAAGCCGATGAGCCCGGCGGCGATGACGATCGGGATGTTGGTCATCGGCTGTGGGTTGACGAGGCGGCTGATGGACTCGAAGGCCGCGAGGATTGCCGAGCCGCCGATCATGACGAGGACGAACAGCCCGGCGAGGTCCTCCGCGCGACGGTAGCCGAAGGTGTAGCGTCGGGTCGCGGCGCGACCCCCGATGGCGAAGGCGATCCACAGCGGGATCGCGGTCAGCGCATCGCTGAAGTTGTGGATCGTGTCCGCGAGCAGGGCGACTGAACCCGACACGACGACAACGGCGAGTTGGGCGACGGCCGTCACCCCCAGGATCAGGAGTGAGATCTTCAGCGCCCGGATGCCACGTCGGTCGCTCGTCAGTGCGTCGTCGATCGAGTCGCCCGGGTCGTGGCTGTGGCCGACCACCGAGGCGACCAGATCGCGCAGCCGTCCAGTCGACGGGTGGTCATGCTCGTATGGTTGCGCGTGCTCGTGGCCCGGGCCGTGGGCCGGGCTCTCGCCCTGGTCGTGGGGGTGTTCCGTCATCGGGGCATCAAGGTCCAGTGAGTGAGCGCGCTCGGCCCGTAAGGGTGCGACCGGACTATCGTCGACTGTTCCGACGATACGTCAAGTGCCGGACGGCCGAGGTGGCCCCTCGCTCCTGGAACTCGACCTCGACATACCCCCACGGGGTATTGACAACGTAACCTGTCAAGGGGTTGACAAGGGTGTAGAATGACGAGGAACGGCCTGTCAGCACTTGACAGGCCCGCAATCATGTCCGGGACATCGCGGTCGAGCGTGGAGTCCGGAGAACCTTCCCCGCACGAAACGCGTACAGATCCGTGCAGAGGGCGATCAACCAGGAGGTCGGTTGGCAGGCGGAATCGCAGCCGAAGTCAAGAGCCGGCTGAACGTCGTCGACATTGTCGGCGAGACCGTTCAGCTCAAGAAGGCGGGCACCACCTTCAAGGGTTTGTGCCCGTTCCATGGCGAGAAGACACCCTCATTCACGGTTACGCCCGCCCGCGATTCCTGGAAGTGCTTTGGCTGCGGCCTTGGCGGCGACATCTTCAGCTTCGTCATGCAGCGCGATTCCGTGCCGTTCCCCGAGGCCCTCAAGACGCTCGCGGACCGGGCCGGGGTCGAGATCGATGAGCGCACCAAGCGCGAGGATGCCCACCGCGCCCGCCTGCGCGACATCCTCGAAACCGCGATCGCCTTCTATCACCAGGTCCTGACCGCGACGAAGCTCGGGGCGCCCGCCCTCGACTACCTCCGCGCGCGGGGATTCACCGACGCGACCATCGAGGCTGCTCAGCTCGGCTGGGCGCCCGAGGGCTGGGACACCATGAGCCGCCGCCTTGTCGAGAAGCGCGGCATCAAGCCCGATGAGCTGGTCGAGGTTGGCCTCGCCTCGCAGGGTCGGTCGGCCGGACGCGGTGTCGGCGTTATCGATCGGTTCCGCGGCCGCGTCCTGTTCCCGATCCGGGACCAGAACGGCGCAGCCGTCGGCCTCGGCGGGCGGATCCTCGGCGTCGAGGGCAAGGACGCCCAGGGCAACCCGCGCGACACGGGCCCCAAGTACCTCAACTCGCCGGCCACGCCGCTGTTCGACAAGAGCCGGACGCTGTACCTCATCGACAAGGCCAAGGGCCCGATGCGCAAGTCCGGCCAGGCCGTGATCGTCGAGGGCTATACCGACGCGCTGATGGCCCACCAGTCAGGCTTCGATAACGTCGTCGCGTCGCTGGGAACCGCGCTCACTCCCGGCCAGGTCGCGCTGCTGACCCGCTACGCCAAGAAGATCGCCCTCGCCTATGACGTCGATGCCGCCGGCCAGAAGGCCGGAACGTTC
>JANMNF010000074.1:0-14753 GCA_031373765.1 Chloroflexota bacterium | reverse complement strand
CGGCTATGCCGCAGCAACCGGTGCCGTCGTGACCGATGCCACCCGCTATGACCCGTACGGCGAGGTCGTCGCGGTCACCAGCAGTGGTCTCGCCTCCCCCTGGGCCTACCAGGGCCGGCTCGATCTCGCGGCCAGTACCGAATCGGTCATGGGGCTGCCGCATACCAGGCGAGCGCGTCCACCGCTTTGCTTTCCGAGCCCCCGAGTCCGTCCGGGGGCGCCACAGGCGGATCAGTCCTGCTGGAGGAGCTCCATGACCGGAGCCATTGCCTCCAGTGCCGCCGGCGTCGGAGGCCAGAGGACCACTTCGAGCTGGCTGAAACCCGCACGAAAGAACGCCCGGAACGCATCCGCGATTTCCTCGGGCGTGCCGCGGACCGGGACGCCGATGACGTCGGCAGCCCCCGTTACGGCCGTAGGCTCAACGAAGATCCCTGCCGACCGACCGATGGTGGCGGGATCGCGTCCGGCGGCGTCGCAGGCCGCGAGGAGCGCGTCGAGCCGCGGCCCGAACTCGGTCAGATCGCTCCGTTCCTCCACGTACCAGCTCCAGATGTCGGCGTCCCGCACCGCCAGTTGGAGCATCTTCGGGCCCTTGGCGCCAACCATGATCGGGATCCGTCCCGGCCTCGGGCCAACCGGTCGATGCTCCAGGTCGCGGGCAGCGTGGAACGTACCCTCGAAGTCGGCGCGGCCCTGTCGCAGGAGCGGGACGATGATCTCGACCGCCTCCTCGAAGCGGCCGAACACGTGGTCCTCGGGCAGTCCGAAGGCGTGCGCCTGGCGGCCGGCATGTCCTGAGCCGAGGCCAAGAACAAACCTGCCGCCGCTGATCTCATCGAGCGTCTCGACGGCCTTCGCCGTGAGTCCCGGATTCCGGTGGAGCGCGGAGAGAACCCACGTCCCGACCTTGACACGCGATGTCGCGGCGGCTACCGCGCCGGCCATCGCGACGCACTCCCACCAGCCGCGCGTCTCTCCATCGACGGGTCGCCACAGGAGCTCGTCGGCCAGCCAGACCGTGTCGAATCCCATCGATTCGGCCTGGATCGCAAGGTCGCGGATCTCGACCCAGCGGGCGGTCGAACCATCAAGAAACGACTCTCCCATCGGGAGGACAAGGCCGATCCGGGATCGAATCATTTGGTCTCCGAGCCTGCGGGTTCGAGTGCAAGGGCGGCTTGGGTCCTGCTCAGCTCGATCGCCGGCGAGTGTGCGGCTACCGGACGAGAGCGCGACTCAGTATGGCGCCCCGAGCGCTCTCGAGACATGGGGAAGCGTGGTCAGGAGGCCCAGGGCCATGGCGACCAGGAGCGCGCCGCGTGCCGCGACAGTGAGACTCCGGGGCGGGCTCACTCGCCCACGAATGCGCAGTCCCCACCACGTGGCGGTGCAGGCACCGACGAGGAGTAACGCCAGGCCCGCACGGAGTGGCAAGTCGTACTCGTCTGAGGTCAGAAATATCAGGAGAAGAAACGGAAGGACCAGCACGAGCCCGAGGAGACTGACAATCGAATAGACGACCGTCGAGCCGCGTTCGCCTCGAGCCGTGTGGGGGAGGCGCCGCTCCAGCCAGTCGTCAACGAAAGCAGTGGACAGCCCGATGAGGCCGACCAGTCCAATCAGCAGGCCCACCACCCTGGCGTCGTGGTTCAGAATCATGAAGTCCGGGTTCCCGCCAATGATCACCAGCGGCGTTCCGATCAGGATCGCCACACCCGCAGTCATGATGGCTCGTATCGCCGTCCGCCCCGGGATCCACGGGCTCGCGATGACCCACAGGCCGCCAGCCATCAATCCGAAGAGGAGCCCGAAGAACAACAGAAAGAGGGTTCCACCGAGCGTCATGTCGCCGATCGCGTTGCCGTTCTCGGTGAGGAGCCCGGTGACCTCCGGGTGAACGATTGCCGCAAGCCGCATGACGACCCGACCACCGATCCCTCCCGCGACAACTCCTGCGATCGCCCCGGCAAGACCGCCGCGGGTGATGTCGCGCAGAACCTCGCCCAGCGGGAAGTCAAGGCTCGCGGCGACCGTCCGCGTTGCACCGGTCGCATCTGGCGTTCCCGTCTCAATCGTCACGATCACACCTCAGATCTGGGTCGGCCCGGGCGTATATAGCGGCTATCGATATATACGAGCCGAGGGACCCTTGTCAATGAGGTGCGCATCCGGATCAGCCTTTGCTGCCACCGAACATGCCGCCGAGTCCGCCCAGGACGCCCAGGACGTCATTCAGGCCGCCTGATTGGCCTCCGCTCGCGCCACCGAGGACACCTCCGAGAAGACCCCCGAGGTCAGGCATGCCACCCGCCGGGGACTTTCCGCCAGGCGTGAGCATGTTGACGATCTGGGGCAGGAACTGGGCGAGCATCGGGAGCAGCGATCCGAGATCGATCCCCGAACCCGAGGACAGCCGCTGAAGCGTGTCCGGACCGAGCGCCGAGCTCACCTGCGCTTCACCGACCGGCAGGTTGTCCGCCGTGGAAATCCACGAGTCGACTTGCGACCCGAGACCACCGGCTCGCAGCTTGCCGAGGAGCGCGTCAAGGCCGCCCTCCTGCTGGATCGCCTGCGTGAGGCCGCCGAGGGCAGCCATTGGGTCTGCACCACTGGCCCCAGCCGCGCCGGACGCGGGGCCGCCAAGGCCTCCGAGCAAGTTGCCGAGATCATCCATCTGCGAGGCTCCTTTCAGCTGAACCGCGACACTCGTCAAATTCGATCGTACGCGTGTGTGCTCATTTCGCCGAAAGCCGCCGGCCGGGACCAGCTGGTCCTCGCCTGATCGCCGTTTGCGGCGCCTTGCCGCAGCCACGACAGCCCACATCATCGAGCGCTCGACGATACTGACCGACGTCACGCCGGACGTACGGGGTTCCCGTAGCCAGTGCGACGGAGTACTCGGTAAGGATCGGCCTGATGGCGCACCCCGCAGCGGACGACAAGGTTCCTGGTCACGCGTGAACCGCGCCTACGTGCCCCAGGCCATTCTTGACGCCGCTCACGCACGATCTGCGGCGCGAACGGAACGACGCTGGGAAGACGCTGATCGGCTCCGTGCCGAGATCGAGGCAGCTGGCTGGCGAGTCATCGACAGCGGCGTGAGTTTCCGACTGGAACTGGCGGGGCTGCCGGACGTCGTGGCGGACGGCGGCGTTCGGTACGGGAGCTCGAGTGCCGTTCCGAGCCGCGAAGACGAGCCGGCATCTGCGCGCGCGACCATTGTTTTCATCGCCACCGATGCGCCGAACCAAGCGGAGGCCGCCATTGAGGCTGCCCTGGCCACCCGTCACGAGGACGATCAGATCCTCGTGGTCATCGACGGACCGGAGCCCCGGCTCGATGGCCTCGCGGATCGACTGGAACGCCGAGGCGAAGTCATTGCAACCGTGACCCGGCTCGGCGCCGGAGCGGCGCTGAATATTGCCCTGCGCCGCGCGACGGGCGCGGTCGTCGTTGTCCTTGGACCGGGCGTCGAGCCGACTGGTGACATCGCCGGCCCTCTGGCGCGCGCGCTCGAGGATTCGACCGTCGCCGTCGTTGGACGTCGGGGCCAGCGCACGGCCGATCTGCGCCCCGGCGTGGATGTCGCGCCGGATGGCGATGCGACCACGATCAGCGGGGACGTGATGGCGTTTCGTCGCGCTGACGGTCTTGCGGCCAAACCCGTCGATGAGGTCTTCGTGAGCCGACGCCACCTCGATGCGTGGTGGAGCCTCACGCTACGTTCAGGCGAAGACGAGGAGGGTTCGAGTCCCGCGCGGCGGGCCGTGGTCGTCGGCGGTCTGCCGATTCGCGACGTTTCCGACGATGCTGACGCAGCTCCGGCGGACCCGGAAGAAACCCGTCGGGAACGGCGAAATTTCTATCGAGTCCTGCGTGAATTTCGTCATCGCGACGACCTGCTCGATGAAACCAGTGGTGCGTGAAGGCAAACAGGTTCGTGATTCACCCTAACGAACCACCCCAAACTTCGTTAGTGTTCCCAAGAGGCCCCGTATCTACACACCGTTCCCCCGGCGGTGCGATGCGGGGCCTCCCATTGTCCGGACTGCCGACTCGGACCTCCGGACCGCGGACTCGGGTCGGCGACGGGCCCGCGCGGACCCCGGTGAACAGGTCTCCGGCGGACCGACCCTATACTCCGGTCATGCGACGGTTCGTGTGTGTTGCCGCCCTTCTCTTCGGCTTTTCCGGGAATCGCTATGTCTGGTCGATTCGACCTCGGATGACCGTGCCGGTCGTGCAACCGGTGCGCCTCGCTGAGGCGGGTGGCACGGTCCGCGGCCCGGCCTGGTGGCTGCGCTGAGCGAAACTCGCAGATCCCGGGGGCGCGGTCTATGGCCGGTGGGCGTCGTCGCGATCGGGCTTCTTGCGTTGGTCGCCGGAGGTCCGCTGACGCCACCAACCAGTGGTGCCGGCCGATCCGAAGTGACGATCCCGGCCGGGGAACCGACGACCCTCGACCCGGCGCTCCAGAGCGACATCGGTTCGGCCGCGTTCTCGGCGCAACTCTTTGAATCGGTGACTGCGTTCGACCTCGGGCTGGTGCTTCGTCCCGCCCTTGCGCGGTCGTGGGACATCTCCGACGACGGCCGGCAGATCGTGTTCCATCTGCGGTCGGGGCTGACGTTCTCGGACGGCGCCGCGTTGACCGGCAAGGACGTCGTTCAGAGCTGGCTTCGGATCATCGACCCGAAACGTCCTTCGCAGCTCGCGTCGCTGCTCCTCGACGTCAAGGGAGCCGCGGACTACCTGGCGGGGCGTGTTCCGGACCCAGGTTCCGTGGGACTTCGGGCCGACAACCTCGATGTCATCGTCGACCTCGAGCGTCCGGGAGCGGATTTCCCGTCGATCGTCTCGAGCCCGACATTCGGCGTGGTTCCCGCCCAGGTCTGGCGCGACGGATCGTCCGTGGACGTCGCCGGCATCCCGAGCAGCGGGGCGTACATCATCGACGCGATCACGCCGGACGAGTTCAACCTGAAGTCCAATCCGCTGTACTGGGCGGGCAGCGCCGCCATCCCGACGGTCCATCTGCTGACGTCGATCGGTGGTCGCAGTCCTGTGGCGGCATTCGAGGCCGGCGATGTCGACTACACCCAGATCGGCTCTACGGACGCCTCCTGGATCCAGTTCGATTCGACGCTCGGACCCCAGCTCCGTATCGTCCCGTCGATGTCGCTCACGTTCATCGGGTTCACGGCGGATCGCCCTCCGTTCGATGACGTCCGCGTGCGTCAGGCATTCGGAGCAGCGGTGGACTGGAAGCGGATCACCGAACTGGCGTCGTACGGTTCCAGCCTCCCGGCCGACAGCATGGTGCCACCGGAGATCCCGGGTGGCGGTGATGGGAACTGGCTGCCGGCCCATGATCCGGTTCGCGCACGTGAGTTGCTCGCGGCGGCCGGCTACCCGGGCGGCGCTGGTTTTCCGGACGTGACCTTCGCGGCTGGCGGGATCGGCGCGGCCGAGGGCATCGTCGCGGATCTCCACCGCGAGCTTGGTATCAAGCTTCGGCTTGAGGAACTGGACGATCACTTCGGACGCCTCCATGACGACCCGCCTGCCATGTGGTCGCTCGGCTGGGTCGCCGACTACCCCGGCGCGAACGACTTCCTGGGCGTCCTCCTCGGGACCGGCAGTACGAACAACTACGGACGCTGGTCCTCGTCGACCTTTGATCAGGCGATCAACGATGCGCTCGGGACCCGCGACCCCTCGGGGGCGCTGGCGGCATATGAGCGCGCGCTGACCGTGGTCCGCGACGACGTCCCGGTTGTCCCGCTTGCCTACGGCGACGGCTGGGCACTGTCCCGAGACGGGCTGCTCGGGGCAGACGAGAACGGCCTGGGGATCCTGCGATTAGCTGGCCTGGCATGGCGTTGAGGGGTCGGGGTGGGGTCGCCCGCCTCGTCCTCAGTGCGGCGCTCGCGCTGGTGAGCCTCGGCGCGACGGCGCGCCCGGTAGCCGCGGCCGAGCCAGCTGTCACTGCGCCGGTGGCGAAGGTCGTCTTTCTCGATGGGATCACCTACACCGGCACGGCCACGCTCACGGCCGATGTCAAGCGCGTCGAGATCGTGATCGACGTCGAGGGCTCAACGCGTTCGATCGTCGCGGACGTGCCGACGACGGTTTCGACCGGATCCGCGAAATTGTCCTGGGTCCTCAAGACCCCGGGCGGCTTCCTGTTGCCGAATACGGACGTCACGGCGCGTTTCCGCCTGACCCTCACGGATGGGTCGAATGTCGTCGGCCCGCCGACGAAGGTCCATTACGACGACACCCGGTTCAAGTGGAAGACGGTGACCGGCGAGTTCGTGACCGTCCACTGGGTGGACGGCGGTCAGACGTTCGGGCTTCGGGCGATGCAGATCGGCGACGATGCCATCCGTTCCGTCAGCTCGCTCCTCGGGGTGACGGAGCGCGACCCGATCGACTTCTACGTGTATGGGGATCGGACGGCCTTCTACGACATCCTCGGGGCCGGCACGCGCGAAAACGTCGGCGGTGAGGCGCACCCCGACATCCGCACGCTGTTCGCCAACATCAGTCCGAATGCCGTCGACGATCCATGGGTCGGGGTGGTCATCCCGCACGAGCTGACCCACCTCGTGTTCGATTCGGCGTCCCAGAACCCGTATCACGGCCCCGTCCACTGGCTGAACGAGGGGATCGCGGTCTACCTGTCCGAAGGGTTCACGAGCAGCGACCGCAGCGCGGTGAAGGCTGCCGTCCAGGCCGGAGACCTCATGCCGCTGCGGGCCCTTGCGGCACAGTTCCCGACGACCCAGGACCGCTTTTTCCTCGCCTACTCGGAGAGCGTGTCCGCCGTGTCGTTCCTCGTCGATACCTACGGTCGAGATGCCATGGTCGGTCTCGTCCGCTCCTACGCCGATGGCGTCTCGGACGACGAGGCGTTCACCGCCGCGCTGGGCGTGGACGTCGCCGGTTTCGAGGCGGCCTGGCTGGCATCAATCGGGTCGTCGGCGCCGAGTCCCTATGGGCCGCAGCCGGCTCCGGCTGGACCGGTGCCGGTCGACTGGGGCGGAACGGCGCCGACCCCCGGGCCGATCGATGGAAGTTCAACGCCACCGCCGAATGGGAGTGATGGCACCGGTTCCGGACTCTCCGCAGACTCGGTTGCCATCTCGGTCATCGGAGCGCTCGCGATTGTGGTCCTGGTCGCCGTGTGGGCTCGGCGGCGATCGGTGCGGGCCGCGGCCGCCACTCGCGCTGTCCCTGCGGTCGGTGCCGCGACCGACGATGCAGCCGACGCTGCGGTCGACGCTGGCGCGGGGGCTTCCGCAGTCGCAGAGGTGCCGGAGATCGATCCGGCGTCCCCGGTGGACGCTGAGGCGACGCCGTCCGCAGACGCCCCGGATCCCGAATCCGAAGGACGGGACACGTGAACAGCCTGGTCCGTCGATTCCGGGCCGTGCCCAGCTGGCAGGTGACACTCTCGGTCGCCCTGCTCGGACTCGGCTTCCTGATCGCAGCGCAGTTGAGCGCCGAGGGCCCGCGGATTCGCTATACGAGCCAGGAGCGGGCGCCGTTGATCGAAACCGTGCTCGGGCTCCAGACGCAGCAGGACGCGCTGAAGGCACGGATTCTTGATCTGCGCGGGCAGATCAGTTCGACCGAAGGCCAATTGCCGGCTTCGGCTGCGCAGGAAAAGGCACTCAACGCCGAACTCGAGCGCGCCAGGATCCAGGCCGGGCTCGTCCAGCTCCAGGGATCGGGCCTGATCTTCCGTCTCGAGGACGCCGACGCCGTCGGCGGTGGCAATACGGACGGACTGGTGACCGCCCGCGACGTCCGGATCGTGGTCCAGGAGCTGTGGCTCGCCGGTGCCGAGACCGTTTCGGTCAACGGCGAGCGGGTTGTCGTCACGACCGCGATCCTCGATATCGGCAATTCGATCCTCGTCAACAGCGCCTATCTCGCCCCTGCCTACGAGATTCGGGCCATCGGACCCTCGGATCTCTACTCGCGGGTTACGGGTGCCGCGTCGTTTGTCGAGTTCATTCGGGATCGGGTCAGCCCTGCCGGCCTTCGTCTGTCGTTCGCGGAACTTGATTCCGTCACGATCCCTGCCTATGCCGGCACGGTGAGCGCGCGGTACATGCGCGCCGTACCGCTCGGGTCGTGACCATGAACCGACCGCGCAATCGCATCTCAATTGCCGTCGTGGCCTTCATCCTCGGCGTGCTGGTGGTGGCCCAGATCCGAAGCCAGACCGTCAATGCCGGGCTTGCCAATCAGACGGCCCAGGACCTGACCCTACTCGTCGCGAATCTCAACACCCAGAACGAAGAGCTTCGCGGTGAGGTTTCTTCGCTCGAGCGCCAGCTGGCGACGCTCGCCGACTCCCGGGCGCGCGGACAGGGCGCTGCCGGTCAACTACGTGAGGACCTTGATCGCATCCAGGCGTGGGCCGGATTGCGGGCGGTCACCGGGTCCGGGATCTCGGTCCGGATCAGCGGCGACATCGACGGCCAGGGTATCGAGGACTTCCTGAACGAACTCCACAACGCGGGAGCGGAAGCAATCGCGATCGACGGCGTGCGGGTCGTGCCGGGCACTGTGGTTGCGGGTCCGGTCGGCGCCCTGTCGGTGGAGAACACCGCGCTTGGCGCCTCATTCGAGATCCGGGCCATCGGGAGTCCGCAGATCCTGACCGGCTCCCTGACGCGGGCAGGCGGGATCATCGCTCAGCTGGCGGTAGGGTTTCCGAATCTCACGGTTTCAGTGACGCCGCTCGATGCCGTGGCCATTCCTGCGACCGAGCGTGATCTCAGCCCGGTCCACGGCCAGCCGAGCCTCTGATACCCTCCCGGCGATGCCTGCACGACCCGTTCTCGAGCTCTTCCTCGGCGATGTCATCGAGCTTCGGCGACCGCATGCGTGCGGTGCCAGCACGTGGCTGGTCGACCGTCTCGGGGCGGACATCGGGCTCCGTTGTCGGTCGTGCGGCCGCCACGTGATGCTGGCCCGACGGTCGGTCGAGGCCCGCCTCGCTGGGTTCGTCGAACGGGGTGATCCTGCGATCTCCGCCGCTGTGCGACCCGATCAGGTTCGGTCCGCGTGATGGTTGATCCGCCGGAAGTCACCGGCGGGACCGGTACCGCGGCCGTCCTCAAGAATCGCCCATTCCTCCTCCTGTGGCTCTCCCAGCTTGCGACGCAGGTAGGTTCGAACATGGTCCTGTACGGCCTCACGGTCGTGGTTCTCGACTCGACGAACCTCTCGTCCGTCGTGTCCCTCCTGTTCCTCACCTTCCTCGTCCCGGCAGTGCTGTTCTCAGCGGTCGCCGGCGTGTATGTCGACCGGCTCGATCGACGGCTCGTCCTGATCACCACGAACGTGCTGCGTGCCGTCGTGCTGGTCGCCATCTGGGCGGTGGGTGGGGACGTGACCCTGATCCTGATCCTGAACGTGGTCGTCTCGGCGCTCACCGTGTTCTTCGCCCCGGCCGAGGCGGCCATGATCCCGAAGCTCGTGCCCCGGCACCAGCTGGTCAGTGCGAACGGCCTGTTCACCCTGACCCTGAACGGCGCGTTCGCCCTTGGCTACGCGCTCCTGGGTCCGCTGATCGTCAAGGTTGCCGGCGGCCCAGCGCCGGTCATCCTCATCGTTGCGGTCCTGTACGGGATCTCCGCGATCTTCTGCGCCACGCTTCCATCGGACCGGCCGACCCCTGATGCACAGGAACATCTGGATCCGGTCCATGAGGCCGGCGAGGCGGTCCAGGGGACGTTCACGCAACTGTCCGAGGGCGTCGCCTACATCCGGTCGAATCGGTCGATCAGCTGGTCGCTCATCTATCTTGGGATCGCGGCTTCGCTCGTCGGCGTCATCGGCGTCCTCGGACCGAAGTTCGCCCAGAAGACGCTGGGGCTCGGAACGCAGGACCTGATCCTCGTCGTGCTGCCGCTCGGAACCGGGATCGTGATGGGCGTGCTACTGCTCAACTCGTACGGGCGATATGTGCCCCGACGTCGAGCGATCGAAGGCGGGTTGATTGCGCTGGGAGTGCTCCTGGCGCTCCTCACCGTCGCGGGACCGGTGAGCCGGGCGCTGTCAGGAGCGACCCCAGGCGTGAGCGATGTCGGCGCCGTGACGACCCTCGTCGCGGTGGTCATCGTGATGGCGTTCCTCGCCGGCATCGCCTACGGGATTGTCGCGATCTCCAGCCAGACGCAACTCCAGGAGGACCTGCCTGAGGAAGTCCGGGGCCGGGTCTTCGGGGTGCTCAACATGCTCGTCTCGGTCGGCAGTTTCCTGCCGATCATCATCGTCGGCCCGATCTCCGACCTCATCGGCACGACCGAGGTCCTTCTGATCGTGGCGGGCCTGATTTTCCTGTTCGGGATCCTGTCGATCAGGCGCCGTGGTCACCTGATGCCGGCCGAGGAACTGGCCACCGCAGGGACGAGGATTCCGAGTACTGCCGTCGATCCGATCGGGGTTGTCCGGCGCAGGGATGAGCACGATGGCCCGCATTCCGCGGAGTCCGATGGTGGGGCCTGAGTCGTCGCCATCGTCTGGATTTCCGCGGGATCCAAGATTGGAGCCTGACGAGTCCGGGCCTGGATCAGCAATCGAGACCCCGTCCGTCTGGCGCGCCATCGCCGCGATCCTGCTGGGTGGTGGCATAGGCATCGGATTCGTGGGCGCATCCAGTTCGCTCGACCGCTGGATCGTGGGGTTGTTTGCCGTAGTCCTGGTCATCGGGCTGGCCCCGATCCTGATCGGAAGTCGGCGACCCCTGGTTACCCTGGCGGCGGACGAACCGCCAGGCGGCGATGCGCTGCCGACGATCCTCGTGTTGGTTGCCGGCCGAAACGAGGCGACGGTCCTGCCGAATCTGATCGGCGATTTGGCAGCACAGGACCATCGATCCAGCGACGGAACGGCACGTTTCGCCGTGGTCATCGTGGATGATCGATCCACGGATGGCACCGGTGAGGCGATCGCGGCGTCGGCCGCCAAACACGGCATCGGTGATCTCGTCACGATTCTTCGGCGAGAGGAAGCCGGTTCGGCCGATGGCAAAGGGGCGGCCCTGGCCAGCGCGAAGCCGGAGGACGCGGATACCGACGTGATTGCCGTCCTCGATGCCGACGCACGCATCGGCCCGACGTACTTGCGGACGGCAGCGCGCTATGTGGCGGCGGGCGTCCCTGCACTCACGGCGAGGCGACGCACGCTGCACGCGGATCAATCCATCCTCGCGATGCTCCAGGCCGACGAGCAGACCCAGGATGGCGAGCTCCAGCGCGGCCGATGGGCGTCGGGCGGGTGCTCGGAATTCCGCGGCAACGGCATCGTCATTCGGCGCGACCTCCTGGCCGCAGTCGGCGGCATTCCAGCCGCCAGCCTGACGGAGGACCTGGACCTGTCGACGCACCTGGCCGTGGAACGGGGAGTGACCGTGGGCTGGGCGCTCGATCTGGAGGCCTGGGAGGCCGCCGTCCCGACATGGCACGGCCTGTGGCGGCAACGGTTGCGGTGGAGCGAGGGCGCGATCCGGCGGTTCCTGGCGTACACGCCCGCCGTACTCGGGAGCGCGCGGCTGAACTTCCGCGCCCGGTGGGACTTCGCCGCATACGGCGCCCAACTCGCGGCGCCGTCGCTCATCCTCGGCGCGATCGGTGGCGCGGTCGCGTTTCGGAATCCTGCGTTCCCGCTGGGACTGATCGGCAGCTACCTTGTCGCGGGCGGAGTCCTCGCCTTCGATGCCCTTCGGTGGGAGTCCGATCGATCTGGGGCGCCGCTGCGGACGGTGGACCGCGTCGCCAGATCGGCAAGCGTGGCCCTGTTCAGCCTCGGATGGCTGCTCGCGGTGAACGGCGCCCTGTGGAGGCTCGCCGTCCGACGCGGAACGGTTCGGTTCGACAAGACGGCCCGTGCCGTCACGGCCGAGCCCGCCGGATCCGAGGCCGTCGTCACTCGCGAGTCGAGCGTTCGATGAGACGCGTGGCCGTCATCTTCACGGGCGGTACGATCAGCATGCGGCACGATCCGGTGCTCGGCGGGAACGTGCCGTCGCTCGACGGCGCGGGGATTCTCGCACAGACGCCGGGTCTCGATGCCATCGCCGAGGTCCGCCCGATCGACATGGGCCGTACCCCGGCCAGCCATTTCTCATTCGCGCAGCTGTTCGAGATCGGGGTCGCAATCCGCGCGGCGCAGACCGATCAGGAGATCGACGGCGTCGTCGTCGTGCAGGGGACGGATGTCCTCGAGGAGACGGCATTCTTCTGGGACCTCATCCTGGACAGTCCGAAGCCCGTGGTCGTCACCGGAGCGATGCGATCTGCTTCAGAACCGGGCTACGAGGGTCCGCAGAATCTCCGCGATGCCGTCCGCGCGGCGGCAGCAGATGCGTTCATCGGTGCCGGTGTCATCGTGTGCATGGCCGGCTCGATTCACGCTGCTGATGACGTCACCAAGACGCACGTCTCCAACCTCGATACGTTCCAGAGCCTCAACGACGGGCCGCTCGCGACCGTGGGAGCGGATGGGATCCGCATGATTCGCCGCCGTGGGTTCAGACGCTCGGTTCGGAGCCAGGCTGCGGCGGACGACGTCCGACTCGTGACGGCGCATGTTGCGATGGACGGCGCGATCATCCAGGCGCTGGCGTCGATCGGCGTCTCCGGACTGGTGGTTGAGGCAACCGGAGCGGGGAACACCTCCGCGGCTGTCCTGGACGCGGCCCGGCCGCTCATGGATGCGGGCATCCCGGTTGTCCTGGCGACCCGCTGCGCGTCCGGGGCCGCAGGCGGCGGATATGCCTTTCCCGGTGGCGGCGCGATGTGGGTCCGCGCCGGGGCCCTGCTGCCCGGTACGCTGAGCGGGCCCAAGGCAAGGATTGCCCTGGCGCTCGGACTTGGCGCCGGTCTCGGGGGGACCGAACTGAAGGATCTGCTCAGCGGACCGGATGTAGAGGCCTGACATGCCGCTCGACATGCTCGTGACCGGGCGCATCGCGACCTTCGCCGGGCCGACCGGGTTCGCATGGGCTGAGGCGATCGGCATTCGAGACGGCCGAGTTGCCTTTGCGGGTAGTGCCGTCGACCTGGAAACGCGCGCCGATCCGCATACGGTGCGCCTCGATCTCGAACCGGGCGAGATCGCGATCCCGGCGCTGACCGACGCCCATGCGCATTTTCTGGATGCCGCCCTGGCGACCGAACACGTCGATCTGACGCCCGCACAGACCCTCGATGAAGGACTCGCGCTGCTGGTCGAGGCGGAGCGTTCATTGCCGGCGGGGGTGTGGTTGCAGGGTGGGGGATGGGACCAGCGCCGCTGGGGTCGCTGGCCGACCTCGGCCGATCTGGACCGAGCGGTTCCCGGCCGCCTGGCTGCGCTCTGGTCCTTCGATCATCACGCGGTCTGGGGGAGTGGCGCGGCCATCGCCCAGGCGGGTCTCGACGCGACGACCGTTGATCCGGACGGCGGGATCATCCGGCGCGCCGCGGATGGGTCGCCGGAAGGCGTCGTCCTCGAGAACGCCTGCGTCCTGATCATGGGCTGCGTCCCGCCACCGGACGAGGCAACGCTTACCCGCACGCTCCAGCGGTTTGGCCGGCAGATGCTCTCGCTGGGCCTCGTCGGCGTCCACGATCCGGGCAACGTGTCGCCCGATGTCGAGCTTCTTGCGTTCGACGCCTACGCTCGGCTGGCTGACTCGGGTGAGCTGCCGATCCGGGTCCATGCGAGCCTGCGGCCCGAGAGCCTGGAACGGGCGATCGAGCGGGGGATCCGCAGCGGCGCCCTGATCGGCGAGGATCCGGACGGACGGGCACGGGTCGGCTGGCTGAAGCTCTTTGCCGACGGCACGCTCGGGTCTCGCACGGCGGCCCTCCTGGAGCCCCGCGAGGGATCGACCGACGTGGGCGTCTTTCGGCAGGGCCCGGAAGAACTCACCCGTCTCGTCGCTCGGGCCGCCGACGCGGGTATCGCCAGCCAGATCCATGCGATCGGTGACGGCGCGGTCCGTGCCGCACTCGATGCCCTCGTGCCGTCGGCAGCGACGGTGCCGCTCATGCCGCGCCTGGAGCACGTCCAGCTCGTCAACCCGACCGATCGGAACCGGTTCGCGATCCATGGAATCGCGGCTTCGGTCCAACCCATCCATCTCCGCGAAGACGCGGATTCTGCGCGACTCGATTGGGGAGCCAGGGCCGAGACATGGGGATATGCATGGCGGACGCTCGCCGACCATGGGGCCACGCTCGCCTTCGGGACCGATGCGCCCGTCGAGCCGGTGGATCCGTGGCCAGGCATCGCGCTGTCCGTCCTCCGACGCGACCCGTCGTGGGGCGCGGACGCCGAACCATTCGGACCCCATGAGGCGCTCGACCTCGAGGCCGCCCTTCGCGCCGCATCACTCGGTCCGGCCGAGACCACGCGTGAGGTTGATCGCGGGCGCCTGACGCCGGGATCGAGGGCCGATCTCATCGTGCTGCCGGCTGCACCACGGGAGCCGGATCAGCCGGGTTCGTCGTTTGCCACCGTTCGGCCACGAGTCGTGGTCATGGACGGCGAGGTCGTGCTCGAACGCTAGGAGCGGGCGGGAACGGCCAGGGCTGCCTCGTTGAACAGGCCGTTCAGGATCCGCGACGTGGACGGGAAGGCGTGGATGGTGTCCGCGAGGACATCGAGATCGATCCTCGCCCTGATCGCGAGGACGCACTCGTGGATCGCCGCCGACGCATCCGGGCAGGCCATCGCGGCGC
>JANMNF010000035.1:0-4962 GCA_031373765.1 Chloroflexota bacterium | reverse complement strand
GGCCGCCTACGGCTACGAGTCGGCCCGGATCCTCGATGGCGGGATGGCGGCCTGGACGGCTGCGCGTCGGCCGCTTTCGCATGCCAGCTATCCGCCAGCCGCCGCAACGTTTACGCCGCGAGCCAACCCGCGATTGCGCCTGGCGACGGCGGACGTCCGGGCACTACTCGGATCTCCGGATGTCCTGATCCTGGATGCCCGAGCCTCTGCCGAGTATCGCGGACTCGAGGGCAACTCACGGCGTCTCGGTCATATCCCCGGCGCCGTCAATGTTCCGGTTGGAGCGATGCACACGTTGGGCGCGCACACGTTGCGGGACGCAGCAGACCTCAAGGAGATGATCCTGAAGGCGAACGTGCCGCGCGGCCGGCGGATCATCGCGTATGACGGTTCGGGCGTCGCCGCAGCGCGGCTCGCGTTCGTCCTCGCGCTTCTCGGGTACGACGACGTCGCCGTGTACGACGGCGGCTGGTCCGAATGGGGCGACCGGCTCGACCTGCCCGTCGATCGCTGACGCGAGGTCACCTGCGCCGGGGGTGGATCCCCGACACGGTGGGGCCTCAGCGACCCGACGGGGTCGCGGTGTACGGCGAGAGGATCTGGGCGCGGGCGTGGTTGACCGCGAGCATCGGTGCCTCGGTCGCCGCGACTTCCAGGACCTCAGACCAGAACGTCGCCTCGGTGACCGGCAGAAATCGACCGTGGAGCTCCTGGAGCGCGTCTCGAATCTCGCGCTCGGGCAGGAGATGGATGCGCCCGGTCACGCTGAACGGCGGAATGCTGACCAGCGTCGCTTCCGCGACTTTCGGCGTTCGGAGCTCCGGCTGGGCGGGGATCGCATCACTCGCGACGGCGAACAGCACCGCGGCGAGATTCACCTGCGCATACGGAGCCGAATAGCTGGATGTTCGCCCGTGGAGGGGCTCCATCGTCGCGTTCGACAGGACAAGGAATTCGTCCTCGTTCAGGTTGAGGAGGTCCGACAGGCGTCGGTGCCTCGTCGTCAGCTCGCCGCGGATCACGTACGTGTCCGTGTAGAGCGTCAGATCGACGTCCTGAAGTTCACTGCCGAAGGTCGAGAACACAGTGTCAGTCTAGCGCTCGGCGGTGCGCGCGCTTGCCGTTACCAGCAACTCTGACCCGAGCTGCAGTTCGCTGAATAGCCGCTCGACGGTTTCGAGCGAGTCGGCTTCGGCGGCGGACTTGTCGGGCCGAAGATGGGCAATCCGCGGGAACCGGAGAGCGAAGCCCGACTTGTGTCGCTTCGAGCGCATGATCACGTCGAACGCGATCTCGACGACGACGCTCGGCTCGACGACTCGATACCGCCCGTGGATGCTCAGCGTGTGCGCCGTGAACCACGCGGTCATCTCCGCGATCTCCGCGTCCGTGAGGCCGCTGTAGGCCTTCCCGATCGTCACGAGCCGGTCGTTCGGCTCATCGCGCACCGCAAACGTGTAGTCAGACAGGACGCCATGGCGCTTGCCATGCCCGACCTCGACGCCCACGACGACGCAGTCCAGCGTCGCGAGTGCCTTCTTCATCTTCAGCCAGCCGTACCCGCGACGCCCCGGCGAGTAGATGCTCGCTGGGTCCTTGACCATCAGCCCCTCGTTCCGCCGCGCGCGCGCTCCCGTGAAGGCCAGTTCGAGGGCCTCGGCCGAATCGGCCGTCGCCAGATGCGACAGGACGAACCGACCGCCGCCGGTCTCCGGCAGGTCGAGTCTTTCGAGGCGTCGACGTCGCTCATCGAGCGGCTCATCGAGCAGGGGCACGACCGATGATCCACCGACGGGATCAAGCGCGATGGTGTCGAACGCGACATAGACGACCGGCACCTCGTCGAGGATCGCGGCCGAAGGCATCTTGCGACCAAGACGCGCCTGGAGGGACACGAACGGGAGAACCACCCCGTTCTTGAAGCCCAGAAGCTCCCCGTCGAGGATCCCGTCCCAGGGCATGGTGCGGGCGGCTTCGATGACCTCCGGATAGCCGGACGAGATGTCATGCAGATCGCGCGAGAATAGTCGGACCATCTCGCCGCGTTTGTGCAGCTGCGCCCGGATCCCGTCGTACTTGTCCTCGACCCAGACCTCGGGTCCGAGGCGCCGAATGATCTCGGCGGCATCCTCGGCGGGCGAGGCGAGCATGAACTTGAGCGGGTTGAAGAGCGTAAGGCTCGCCGACTCCAGAGCGCCGTCCCGCGCCAGGGCCGCCGTCCGCCCCAGGTCGCCGCTCAGCATCCCGGCGCGCTTGACCGCCGCCAGCGGCGCATCGAATGCCCGGGCGATCGCTGCCTCGACGAGGCCCTCGCGGAGGCCGATTCGGAGATCGCCCGACAGCACCTTGACGATCCCTCGGGCTGTCTCCGGTGAGGATCGACGCAAGAGGTCGGCAAAGATCGCGCCCTTGGCCGCGGGTCCCGAGGCGCGCTCGATCGCCGTGAATCCCGCGCCGACTTCCTCGAGTCCCGGCTCGAGATCCGGGTCCGGTGCATGCCCGGCGCGGACCAGGATGTCCTCGACCGCAAGGCTGAGGTCGGAGAACCGGTCATAGGCCGCGCCGAGATCCTCGGCGCAGCTGCCAGTCACGTCGGCCAGTGTCGCGGCCATGGTCGCCCAGCCGAGTCCGGTCGCTCGCTGGTCGGTCTCGGCGAAGGCCCGACCGGTCAGGAAGATCACCGCGATCGGAAGATCGGCGGGTCCGAGCGTGCGCAGGTATTCGGCCAGGAGCGCCGACTTCTCGGAAGTGCGCGACGTGGCCGCGACGCGCTCGGCGAGCTCGCTCCAGCGACGCATGGCGGCGATGGTATACCGTGCCCTGATGGCGGGTCGCGTGTTGTTTCCAGCGTCTCTCGAGGGGGGTCTCGTGGTCCTCCGTCGCCACGTCCCCGAGAACCTCGAA
Organism: Chloroflexota bacterium; assembly: GCA_031373765.1. GTDB lineage: Bacteria > Chloroflexota > Limnocylindria > Limnocylindrales > CSP1-4 > UBA5189. The sequence continues at coordinate 2,058 of JANMNF010000035.1, read as the reverse complement.
GCCTTTCGTCGGTGGTACGCCGACCCCGAGATCGCCCGCCTGGCCCGCTATACAGAGGGGCCCATGCGGATCGAAGAAGTCGATCGCTTCTTCCATGCCCGCGCGATGGGACCGGACTCGCTGGCGATGGCCATCCATGTACGCGGCACCGATCGCCTGATCGGGACCTGCGCGCTGAGCCAGATGGATGGGGACCATGGTTCGGCGCTGTACCACATCACGATCGGTGAGAAGGACGCCTGGGGCAACGGATACGGGACCGAGGCAACACGCCTGATGGTCGGCCATGCATTCGAGACCCTGGGCTTGCACCGCATCGCCCTGACCGTCTTTGCCTTCAACGAACGGGCCAAGCGCTCCTACGAGACGTGCGGCTTCAGCGTGGAGGGCCGGGCCCGCGAGGCCATCCGGCGGGACGGTCAGTGGTGGGACGAAATCCTGATGAGCATTCTTGAATCGGAATGGCGACGGATGCGCCGGGACGATGGCGTGGGTGTGGGCGTTGGGATCGCCAGCGAATCAGGACCGGCGAATCCCGAAGCGGCGCCCCGCCGCGGTGTCGTCGCCCGCATCACAGGGAGGTAGTCGTGGGTTCGATGGGTCCGGCGGCCGAGGCCGCGCGCAGCGCGTTTCGCGAACTGATGGAAGCCAAGGGCCATGCCGTTGACAACGCACGTGCCGCCGTCGCCGGGCTCGAAGAGGCGCTCGCATCCGGGATCCTGATGCGGACGCCACTCCTGGATCAGATGCTCGGGGACCTCATGGTCGCGCTGGAGCAGGACGAGGGCCAGAAGCTGGGGGGCAAGAGCGCGGAGGCCGCCCGGTTCATCCTGCGGGCCATTTCCCGGGAACTCGACAACGCCTGAAAACGGGGGTTGACTCTCGACCGACCCGAGGGTCCACGATGGGTGCCATGGACGACGACTTCCTCTCGATAGGCCGGTTCAGCCGGCTGACCGGGATCTCGATCGGCGCCCTGCGCCACTACGACGAGCTGGACCTGCTCCGGCCCGCGGAGGTCGATCGGTTCACGGGCTATCGACGCTACGGACGAGGTCAGGTCGATGTCGGTCGGGCGATTGCCCGGTTGCGGGATCTCGAGGTCCCGCTCGACGAAATTCGCGAGGTCCTGGCGGTCGACGATCCGGTGCTGCAGCGCCGGCGCGTCGCCGATCACCGGTCCCGCATCGAGGCCCGTATCAATCGACTTCAGCGGGTGCTCCACGTTCTGGGGCAGCTGAGCGCAGGAAAGGAACCCATCGTGTCCGACCAACAGACGCCCACTGTCGCGCCGGAATTCGACCAGGCCACACATCGGCGCTTCGGAGTCGAGCTCTTCAACTTCACATGGACGCTTATCGAGAAGCTGGACCGCAGCGCGGCCGAGACTGACCAGATGATCCACGCGGCGCACGCCTCGCGCCATCATTGGTCGCTGGCTGGGACCAACGCGAATCTGGGACGGGGCGAATGGCAGATCGCCCGGGTGTACTCGGTCCTTGGCCGGGCGGAGCCCGCGCGGTGGCATTCGGCGAGGTGTCTCGCCTATGTCGAGGCGGCCATCGCGGCGGGTGAAGCCGATGACTGGGACCTCGCGGCCGCTTACGAGGGCCTGGCCCGTGCCGAATTCGTGGCCGGCGAGCACGCGGAGGTGGCGCGCTGGCGTTCGCAGGCCATCGAGGCGCTTGGAGCGATCGTCGACCCGGCCGACCGCGAGATCATCGAGGGAGATCTCGCCACGATCCCCGCCTGACGAACCACTGCAGAATCACGACGCCGACCCAAGTAAGGGCCGGCGTCGTGGCATTTCCTCAGGCCATGCGACGGGTGATCCCGTCGCCATGGCCGGTTCATGTCAGTGCCCGGAGTTGTACGTCCCCACGAGCACGTCCTGGTTCGGTGTGGTGACGCCGGGGTTGCCCCGGAAGTCGGTCCAGACAGTCACGGTGTTGCCATTGCTGTCCACGGCCGTTCCGGTGTAGTCACCGATGAACGAGCCGGAGAACAGGATGTACGGATTGGATGACTGGGAGCTGATCCGGTGCGTGGCACCGAAGT
>JANMNF010000004.1:0-2894 GCA_031373765.1 Chloroflexota bacterium | reverse complement strand
AGCTTCTCGGGTGCCCGCTGGCCGGTGAGGTCGTGCTGCGCCTGTCGACAGCACTGTTCGTCGGGCGGCTTCTCGATCCCGCCGGCCGGCCCACGGCGGGAAACAATCGGGGCGATCGCTAGGACGTCGCCAGACCCGGTGGGTGGCTCAGCGAGACCAGCTAACCAGCGGCGCCTCAGGCTCAGCGCGGGATCCATCCGGGCGCGGCCGTCCCGGCGTAGGGTATGGGCATGGACGTCAACCCTACCGATCGACCGCACGAGCTCGAGATCGAATTCTGCGTCGTCTGAAACTACACACATCGAGCCACCGGTCTGGTGGCTGAGCTCCTCAACGGCTGGGCGCCGCGGATCTCGCGTGCGCTCCTGCTGCCAGGCGATCGCGGTCGATTCGAAGTGACCCTCGATGGCGAGTTGCTCTTCTCGAAAGCCGCCCTCAAACGACACCCTCTCCCCGGCGAAGTCCGCGGGCTTGTAGCGGACCGCCTCGGTCCGCCCATCGACCGCGAGGAGTTTCATTAGGCCCACGTGGCGTGGGCGCCCGGCTCGTCGTGATCTCGCGGCGACGGCACTGGCCACGCTCACCTCCACATCGACATCTCGATCCGGGCCGTCAGCGCCTGCGGCGGCTAGCCTGGCATTTCCAGACGGCTCGGTCGTCGGCTGGCGGCGTACCATGCCTGAAACATCACTCATGCGTCCCACGGAAGTGCGACCTGCTGTTCGATGGGTTGCGCCTCTGGAGTCGTCAACTGGAGGAGTACTGGCCATGAGAACCGAGACGCGCCGCCTGGCGCAACTTGGCGTCATTGCGGTTATCGCCGCGATCACGTTCGCCGCCTGCTCGAGTACGGGCGCGGCCAAGGACGATCTGCTGTCCAAGGTCAAGGCAGCCGGAAAGATCGTCATGTCGACCGATCCCGAATACCCACCCCAATCGGCCCTCACGCCGAGCGGGGCCTACGAAGGCTTTGACATCGACGTCGGGACCGAGATCGCCAAGCGACTCGGCGTCGACATCACGTTTGAGACGCCCAGCTGGGAAGCGCTCACAGCCGGTTCGTGGAGCGGGCGCTGGGACTTCAGCGTCGGCTCGATGACCATCACCAGTGACCGCCAGAAGGTTCTGGACTTCACCAAGCCGTACTACTTCACCCCGGCCCAGATGGCCGGCCTCTCGACTGGCGGGATCACCTCGCTCGACGGACTTGCCGGCAAGGTCATCTGTGTCGGCCAGGGCACGACGTACCTGCAGTGGCTGGACGGAACCCTCGACTTCGGGACCGAGAATCCCCAGACGAAGCCACCGGCCGGATCCACCGCGACCACGCTCGCAACGGACCGCAACTGCGCCGAAGCCTGGCAGTCGGGCCGCCACGATTTCGACGGTTGGCTGAGTTCCTCAACCACGGTCGAGGGGGCCATCAAGGAGGGCCTCCCGGTCATCAAGATCGGCGATCCCGTCTTCAACGAGCCGCTCGCTGTCGCGTTCGACAAGAGCGGCGCGGACCCGACCTCAATGGTGGCCGAGGTGAACAAGATCCTCGACGCCATGCATTCGGACGGAACGCTCAAGGCCATGTCCGAGAAGTGGTTCGGCGAGGACCTGACGACCAAGATCGGCGGCTAGGGCCGAGGTCATTCGATGGGGCGCCCTGACCGGCGCCCCATCATCGTTTCGACGAGCGGAGGGCTCGATGGCAGGGTTCGGTCATACCGGCCAACAGCAGGCGCCGATCGAGCAGGTTCAGGCCGAGACGAGCGCTGCGATCGTCGAGGCAATCGCCCGCAGTCGGCGCCGCGACCAGCTCCAGTTCCGGCTTGCGTTCTTGGGCACGTGGCTGGTCCTCATCGGCCTCATCGTTGGTGGCCTGGTTGCCGCCAACAAGATCGACCTCGAGTTCCTCGGCAAGTGGCAGAACTTCATCCTTGGCGGCATCCCGATCACGATCATGGTCTCGACGGTTTCGATCGCCGTTGCCATCGTCTTCGCCGTCCTGGGCGCTCTCGGCCGATTGTCGAAGCGACCGGTCATCTACGGTCTCGCCAGCTTCTACGTGTCGCTGGTCCGCGGTACCCCGCTGATCGTCCAGATTCTGTTCATCTACCTGGCCCTACCGCAGATCTGGGAGGGCTTCGCCGGCGTTCCGACGATTGTCCTGGGCACGTTCGCGCTGGCCTTCAACTACGGCGCCTACATGACCGAGGTGTTCCGGGCCGGCATCCAGGCAATCCCGCGGGGCCAGCTCGAGGCCGCTGCGGCCCTTGGCATGACCGACGGGCTGACAATGCGCCGGATCATCCTGCCGCAGGCCGTCCGGATCGTGACGCCGGCCATCGGGAACGAGTTCATCGCGATGATCAAGGACTCCGCGCTCGTGTCGCTGCTCGGCGTCCAGGAACTCCTTTGGCGGGCCCAACGCGTCGGCACGCAGAACTTCCGGGCGCTTGAGGCGCTCCTCGTCGCTGCGCTCGTCTACTGGATCCTGACGATCGTCTTCTCGATCCTCCAGGACCGCCTCGAGAAGCGCATGGCGGAAAGTGACCGACGACTGTGAGGACGACGGCGATGACCAACGTCCGCGACCCTTTCGCGGCCCCCGGCGCACTGACCCCGCCCGGTGCCGAACCCATCGTCCGCCTCGAAGGCCTCGAGAAGTATTTCGGGTCGAACCACGTGCTCCGCGGATGCACGCTGGAGGTCTACCCGCGCGAGACGATCTGCATCATCGGCCGGTCGGGATCCGGCAAGAGCACGCTCCTGCGCTGTACCAACTTCCTCGAGGAGCCGACCGTCGGGACGATCGAGGTGGACGGGCTGCGCGTCGAGGCGGATCCGCTGCACGCGTGGAGCCGCGACCACGTGGAGAAGATCCGCCAGATCCGTCTCCAGGC
>JANMNF010000358.1:0-4957 GCA_031373765.1 Chloroflexota bacterium | reverse complement strand
ACTTCGTAGCGGGCGTCCCCGTCACGAAGTCGGGTGCCGCGCGTCTGCCTGGCATGCGATCCAGGACGGCCTACTTCTTCGTTGGGCTCATTGTGCTTTCGATGAGTGCCTGCGGCCCGAACGACTCGCTGTCTGGATCGGCCGGTTCGTCGACTCCATCCATCGCCTCGCCGGCCGCGCTTCAGCATCCGACCGAGCCACCGTGGGCCCACACGGCCCCGGGAATCGCCACTTTCAGCGGACGGATCGCCTTCATCCACTTCGACGAGGCGACCTCATGGACCCGCGTCTATTCAATCGATGGATCCGACGGCACGATCCGTCGGCTGACCGATGACAACTCGTACCCCGTAATCAGCGATTGGTCGCCAGATGGACGGTTTCTTGCCGTGAGCCGCAACTTGTGTCCTCCAAATCCTTGTGCATCAATCATCTCCATCCTCGACGTTCGGACTGGAGCCATCCGGGATATCACCTCCCCTCTCCCCGGCACCCTGGATTCCCACGCGAAATACGACCGTGAGGGCCAGCGCTTGGTGTTCTCCAGGAGTGACACAGGCAACGCCTACGGCGGCAATGTCTTTACGATCGGGATCGACGGATCATCCTTGATGCAGCTGCCAATCGAAGCGACGTTTGCGAATAATGCAAGCTGGACTCGTGATGGGGCCTGGATCCGCTACTCGGAGTCCTCAGGGTCCGGCGCGGCACAGGAGTTCGAGATCCGCCCGGATGGCTCAGGCCGGAGGGTCGTTGAAGCAGTCTCGAGTCTTCCAGCCCGCGGGGTCGAATGGTCGCCCGACGATAGCGCCATCACGTACATCGCCGACAGCGAACCCCACCTGGTTTCAGGAAACGAGTTCGTGGTCACGCCCGAGATCTGGGCGTCCGCCCCGGCGGGCAGCGAGGGCCGCGCCGTCGTGCCGTGGCCCTGGCAGGGCGGACGCGCCTTCTGGTCGCCTGACGGGCGATCCCTGGCGTTCGTGGGCGGGCCGCCCGGAAGTGACGGCCTGTTCATCGTCGGGCTCGATGGCGGGGAGCCAATGCTCGTCCCAACCTCGGGTTTGGCTCCAACCGACCTCCCGATCGCCTGGACGACGACGAACGGCAGCTGATCAGGCGCCTGTTGCGGCATCGATGGCGTTGGCCACCCCATCCGTGATCCGGACCAGCTCGTCATCGGTGACCACGAAGGGTGGCCCGAGCAGAATCGAGTCGCCATCGGTGCCATCGGCCAATCCCGTTCCGGGGTAGACGAGCACGCCCGCCGCTCGCGTATTCCGCACGACCGCTTCCGTGACCATGGCCGCGCGCGGGAAGGGCGCTTTCGATTCTCGATCGGCCACCATCTCGAGGCCGACCATCAGGCCTCGCCCACGGATCTCCCCCACGTGTGAGTGCTCGCCGATCCGTTCTGTCAACAGGCTCGCCAGACGGGCGCCCTTGACGGCGCTGGCGGCAACCAGGTCCTCGGTTTCGAGGATCCGGAGCACCTCGCTCGCGACCGCGGCCCCGACGATGCTGTGGGAATGCGTGAATCCGTGAATGAACGCGCCGGCGTTGATGATCGTGTCGTGGATCTCACCGCTGGTCGCGGCGAACCCGAAGGGCCAGTATCCGGACGTGGCCCCCTTCGCAGCGACCAGGATGTCCGGGCGGACGCCCCAATGGTCGACCCCGAACCAGCGGCCCGTACGGCCGAACCCGGTCATCACCTCGTCGGCGATGAGCAGCACACCATGGCGGCGGCAGACCTCCGCGATGGCGGGCCAGTAGCCGTCCGGCGGGACGGCGGCGGCAAGAGTCGCGCCGACAATCGGCTCCGCCACGAACGCGGCGACGGTCCCCGGCTCCGCTGCCGCGAAGGCGCGCTCGAGCTCATCGGCCAGTTCCTCGGCGTCGCCCAGGGCGTTAGATCCAGGGAGGCCGGCGCGGTACGGATAGGCGGCGGACACGTGGCGAAAGCGGCCCAGCCAACCCTCATACGGGCGCCGAAGCGATTTTCGGCCGGACAGGTCCAGCGCCCCGAGGGTGTTGCCGTGGTAGCTCGACCACCGGCCGAACACGATCCAGCGGTCCTTCTCGCCTCGGGCCAGGTGGTAGGCACGGGCCAGCTTGAGCGCTGTTTCAATGGCCTCGGAGCCGCCGCTCACGGGGTACAGGCACGGGTCATCGATTGGCAGATGCGGCCCGATCGATGCGGCATATGCCTCGATGGACTCCGTGGTGAACGCGCTCCCGTGAGCGTAGCTGAGGCGCCCTGCCTGGGCGGCCATGACATCCGCGATTGATTCGCGTCCGTGGCCGACGTTCACAACGATGGCCCCGCCCGCAGCGTCGAGGTAGGCCCGGCCCTGGGAATCCCAGATCGTGGCGCCTTGCGCCCGGGTCGCCACCGGCGGCGACGAGTCGAGGGATCGGAGGAAGACGCGCCCGCTCACCTGGTCACCGATGGCCGAAGGCATGCTGAATGGGTCGTCAATGTCGGCACCCGGTGATTGTAGGGTCGAATTGCCGTTACGGGACCCTGGTCGCTGCAGCGAGCCGTGGCGCCGACCGAATCCCGAACGGCCGCTTGCCAGCAAGCCAGACGGGTGGATCCTCCGCAGGAGATGCCCCTCGCTGTAATTCGAACCCAAGAGGGTCATACAAGCCTCGTATTACCTCGAGGGGCATCACCCCGCGAAGTGTGACCCGGCCGGGCAGCACGTTCGGGCGCCAGTTGGCGACGCACGCATGCCGGGCTATGGCCTTGCCGGCGCATGGCAACGCCCCGGGGGAAGGGCCCGGGGCGCTGCGGCCGCGTCGAGGCGGCGTAGGGGTTAGGCGGTCAGACGCGACCCTTCGGCACCGTGTGGAAGTACGTCTTGTTGAAGACGATCTTCCCGATGTGCCAGAGCGCGTTGGGCTTCGGGGGCTTGGGCGGATGGTCGTAGTCGAAGCGGAGCAGCGTGCCCTTGCCGTCCCCGATCTCGAAGAAGCACATCACGCTGCCTTCGTAGGTAGCGTGCTTTCCGCTCGGAGCTCGGCCTTCGACCGCCGCAGTGATGGCTTCGACAACAACGGGGGCCTCGAAGTGTGCCGTCGAGCCCGCCTTCGAAAGCGGGAGGTCCGTGGCGTCACCCAGGGCATAGATGTTCGGCCGGCCACCCACGCGAAGCGTGAAGCGGTCCGTCGGGAGCCAGCCGCCGGGCGCCGGCGCGAGACCGGAGTCCATGAGGAACTGCTGTCCCTTGTGCGGCGGCACGAGGATCAACAGGTCGTACGGGAGCTCCTCGCCCTCGAGCGACTGGACGACCTTGCGCTCCGGATCGATCGTCTCGACGTTGAAGAAGGTGTGGAGCTCGATCCGCTTCTGCTCGAGGATCGGGGTCGCCATCTCGCTGACCGACTCGATCGTGAAGGCTCGTCCGATCGGCGACGCGTAGTGCATCTCCGTCTTCTCTCGAAGCCCGCGATCCCGAAGTTCGGCCTCGATGAGGAAGGCGACCTCGAGCGGAGCCGGCGGGCACTTGTACGGCATCGAGGCGATGCCGATCACGATCTTGCCGCCGGTGAACGCATCGAGCGCGTGGCGCAGCTTCAAGGCCGCATCCGCGGTGTAGAAGTGGTGCGCTTCGGTGGTGAAGTGCTCGATGGCCTCGGGCAGGATCCGGGCCCCGGTGGCCAGGACGAGGTGGTCGTACGGCAGGGCCGCGCCACCCTCGAGGTGCACCGCCTTGGCGACTTCGTCGACGCGATCGACGGTGCCGATGAAGAGCCGGACACGGTCGTCGAGGAGCGCGCGTTCGCGCTTCTCGAGCTTGTCGGCCCGCTCGCCACCCATGGCGATGTACATGAAGCCGGGCTGGTAGACGTGGGCGCCGGTCGCATCGACCACCGCCACTTCGACCTCGCCACGATCGATGCGTTTGCGGAGCTTGCGCGCGAGTAGGTTCGCCGTGAGCGTCCCGCCGACGCCACCGCCCAGGATGAGAATGCGATCCATCTGGGTCACCGAGCCTTTTCGACGAGGATCTGGTCGTATCCGTCGAGCGTTTCGACGGTAATCAGCCGATGACCGGCCTTCTCGATCCACTTGGGAATGTCGACCTTGGAACCCTTGTCCGAGGACAGGACGGCGAGGATGTCGCCGACTTGCGACTCGCGAATGCCACGGATGAGTTCCATCAGCGGGCCCGGGCAGAAGCTGCCGCGAGCGTCAATCGTCCGCGTCGCGACTGGTGTTGTCTCTAGCATGGGAGTGATCCCTTCCCGGGTCGAACCGCGACCCGCTTGCGCCGGCCCACTCGGGCCGGCCGGTGGATTGGTCAGATGAAGAGCGGCGACGAGCCCTCGGACATCAGCCCGATGACCGTCGCGGCGCCAACCGGCTCGGCCATGCCGTCGATGAGGTCGTCACGGGTCAGCCCGAACATGTCCATCGTCATCTGGCAGGGGATGAATTCGACGCCCATCTCCTGGGCGATGAGGAGGAGCTCCTTGGGGCTCAGGTTCTTCTGCTGGCGGGCCAGCGAGCCCATCATCCAGGGACCCATCCCCATGAAGTTCATCTTCGAGAGCGGTCGATGGCTGATGCCGGGGCGCGACATCATCGACATCATCTTCTGCATCCAGTTCTTGCCGGTGACCCGCTTCTCGTCCTTGACGAAGTTCTGGAGGCCCCAGAACGTGACGAAGACGCGGCACGGAACCTGCATGGCGCCGGCGGTCGAGGCGAGGAGCATGGTCGCCCACACCTTCTCGAGCTCGCCGCTGTAGTTGATCAGCAGGATGTCGTGGAGCTTCGCGGGCTGATCGGATTCGATCGACGGATCCGGAGCCGTGAGGCCCTCGACGTCGGCGATCGCTGCCGCAACTGGATCGGGAGCGGGACGCTCGGTGGTCATGGTCATTGATTCGTGCCTCACTTCCGGCGAATGACGAAGCGGTAAACCGCGCCATCGGCGGTCTGCTC